>NZ_DAIQAT010000020.1:0-35559 GCF_036781545.1 Tabrizicola sp. | reverse complement strand
TCCTTGAAGCCCTTGTAGCCCAGCGACTGCGCATAGCGCACGAAGCTGGAGGCATAGATCCCGCATTTCGCCCCGATGGCATTGACCGACAGCACCGCCACGTCGTTCGGGTTCTGCGTCAGGTACAATGCGATCTTCTGGTACGACTTCGACATGTCGTCGTAGCGGTCGTGGATCAGCCGGATCAGCTCTTCATAGGTGTCCGGCGGGCGAAACGGCATTCTGCGATGATCCATTGAGAAGGACGTGAGGAAACATGCTATCATCATGGTGCAGTGATCGTTGTCAACTAAGGCGCTGCGCAAGGAAAAGTGCTGCAACCTCGTTCAATCGACATTCTGGGCAGTGAATGTCAAAAAGCTGATAGCCGGATTGTTTACTGGCCGCGAAAGGACGCCTAACCTGAACAGCATCAATTCCAACGCCCGACGCGCTTGGACTTCGGGAGCCTGATCCAGCACCACTTGCATGGTGCGATCTGCCAAGGCTGCGGCGGTCCGTTCCGTCAGTTCATGGCCGACATAGAACACCTCCCGCCCAAGCGGGTGGGTCCGAAGCATGTCACAAAGCACCCCGTTCAATCCGCCACAATTGTAGAACCCGGCCACCGCCTCCCCTGAGTTCAGGACGTCCCGCAGCAGCTCGACTCCGAAGATGCCCTTCTCCGGCGCCAAAAGCACCAGGGAGAAATCAAGATCCGGATTAGGGAATGCTGCGAAATAATCCGAGAAACCCCGAAGCCGCTGCTTGTGCGCCTCATATCGGTTCTCGGGAGCAAGGGCTACGACCCGGCCCCGCTTGCGGCACATCCGCGATAGAAACATCGCGGCCGACCTGCCAGCCGCAGTGTGGTTGATGCCAACATAGTCACCCGTAAAGCCAGCCACCTCAGTCACCAGTTGAATAACGGGCGTGCCGGACCTCTGGACATCCTGCAAGGCGTCACGAACCGCCGGATGATCTGGCGCCGTGATAATCAAGCCTGACCTCCGAATACTGTTCGCTTTAATTCTTGCGACACATTCCTCGGCATTCTGTCCCACAATCGTTCGATAAAGTATCACATTCGAGTCTAATGTGTCGGCCGCCTCAACAAACGCCGTCACCAAGCGAGCAAAGAATGTCGTCTCTGGTCGAGCCAATATCAACTCGATACGCTCAGTTGTTTGATGCATTTCTGGAAAGTCCCGGTCATATCTCAATGACTTTGCTGCTTTGATGACTCTTTGGACTTTATCTGGTCTAACCCCGCCTCGCCCATTCAGAACTCGTTCAACCGTGGCGAGGCTGACTCCAGCCTCTGCAGCGATGTCGGCAAACTTCACTCTCGCCATGATCGGCTCCTCCGCCCCCCAATCCGCGGAGAAAATTGAGGTGATCGCCTCAATTTTACGTTTCCCAACGGGCGATCGCAAGTAGCCTACTGAAAACACGTGAACTTTCTTCGGCAGCGCCTCCGCCTCACGCGCCGTTGCAACTCTTGCAACATGACAATTTTCTATGCAGTTTCTCTTTGCCTGGGGTGCGCCCTGGGTGCGGGGAGGAAGACCGCCCATTACCCCAAACGCATAAATCACCGGAAAGCCTGCGCTTTCCGGAACAGGATGGGCTGTGCGCAACAGGAGGACGCAATGAAATTCAAGAAATCGCTGGCAGCTTTGGCGCTGTCGACCGCCCTGGTCGCGGGAGGGGCGGCCCTTGCCAAGGACTCCGACCACGACTGGACCGGAATCGACATTCTGGTGCTGCACTGGTCGCAGTCGTCGAACCCCTTCTTCGAGGCGGTGAACAGCGGTGTTATCGACGCGGCCGAGGACCAAGGCGTGACCGTCGACATCCAGTTCGGCGAGGAAGATCCGGTCACGACCTCTAACATCCTCGAGACAGCCATCGCAAACGGGGTCGAGGCCATCGCTGTCGCTATCGCCGACGACAATGCCTATGACGAGATCCTCTGCCGCGCCAAGGAGGCGGGCATCGTGGTCGTCACGCTGAACATCGACGACTCGCAGGGCGCCAACGGCATCTGCCGCCTGGCCTTCATGGGTCAGAACTTCGTCGAGTCGGGCTATGTCCTCGGCAAGCGAATGATCGAGGAGCACGGGCTGAAAGAGGGCGACCTGGTCTTCACTCCGGTCGAAGCCCCCGAGGGCACCTATGCGGTGCTGCGCCACGAGGGCGTCGCTAAGGCTCTCGCCGAGATTGGCGCGACCACCGAGATCCTGGGCACCGGCAACGACCATGGTCAGGCGCTGAGCCTCATGACCCAGTGGCTTCTGGGCCACCCGGATGCCGATGCGGTGATCGGGCTGGGGCAGACGCCCACCAGCCAGGCGGTGCAGGCGATCAAGGATGCCGGCCTGACCATCCCGGCGGGCGGCTTCGATGTCTCGCAGTCGATCCTGAAGAACATCGAGGACGGCGAACTGACGGCGGCGGTAGACCAGCAGCCCTATTCGCAGGGCTACTACGCGGTCACCCAGGCTGCGCTGGCGGTGAAATACGGCCTCTACCCGTCCGAGATGGACACCGGCGGTGCCGGCTTGGTCGACAAGACCAACTACAAGGCCGCCGTCGAATGGGCCGGGAAGGTCCGCTGAGACCATAGCGAAAAGACCGGGAGGGGCACCCCTTCCCGGTCCAGCCAGAAAAGGGGAGGGGAAACCGGGAATGTCCGCCACACAATCAGATCACATCCGTTCGGCCATCGCAGCCAGAAACAGCCGCGGCATGGCCGCCAAGGTCCGCGACTGGATCCAGTCGCGCCCCGAGGGTGGTATCGCCGTCCTCTTCGTCGTCGTGCAGGCCGTCGTGGTCCTGTCCGCCGTCGCCATGCCGGATTTCCGCTACCTGACGCAGGCCAACATCGCTGTGACGCTGAAGGCCATCGCGCCGCTGGGGATCATGGCGCTTGGCGTCGGCATCCTGATGATCGCGGGCGAGTTCGACCTGTCGGTCGGCGCGCTATATTCCTTCTGCGCCATCGTCACCGCGACCCTGACCAACGCCTGGGGCGCCGACATAGACGCCGAAGGCGCCAACGCGCTGCTGCCCTTCGTCGCCATGGCCATCGGCCTGCTGATCGGAACGCTGGCCGGGATCGTCCATGCGGTGATCACGTTGCGCTTCAACATCCCGTCCTTCATCACAACACTGGGGGCCATGCTGATCTGGAAAGGCGCCACACTGTTATTCCACGGCGCCACCTCGCTACGCTTCAAGCCATCGGAACCCTTCGCCTCGATCTTCGGCGGGCAGATCGGCGTCGTCCATGCCTCCATGTTCTGGTTCCTCGGCATGGCGGTGGTCTTCTTCTTCCTCCTGCACCGCCATCGGCTGGGTAACCACTTCTTCGCGGTCGGCGGCAACCGCAACGCCGCCGTCGCCATCGGCATCAACCCGGCGCGCACCAAGATCATCGCCTTCGCCATCTGCGGCTTCATGGCCGCGCTGTCGGGGATCGTGGCCGGGGTCCGGGTCTCGTCGATCCAGCCGGGCGGCGGTATCGGGCTGGAACTGGTGGCCATCGCGGCCTGCGTGATCGGCGGCCATGCGCTGATGGGCGGCCGGGGCTCGATCCTGGGCATCGTGCTGGGAACGGCGCTGATGTTCACCATCCAGGACGTGCTGCTGCTGCTGCGCGCGCCCGGCTTCTATTTCGAGATGTTCGTCGGCGGTCTGATCGTGATCGCGGTGATCATGAACATGGCGATCCGGCGCAAGGGATGAGGGGGACGGAGATGACCGAACAACTGGAAATCGTTACTCCGGCCGAACCGCCCGTCGCCGGCCTGAAGCCCACCGAGACGCCGCTTCTGGAGATGCGCAACATCACCAAACGCTATGGCGGCTTCGTCGCGCTGAACGACATGAACTTCTACATCGGCCGGAACGAGGTGATCGGCCTTCTGGGCGACAACGGTGCTGGCAAGTCGACGCTGGTCAAGATGATGTCTGGTATCAATCCGCCGACCTCCGGCGAGATTCTCGCCAATGGCCGCAAGGTCCAGTTCCGCAGCCGCTCCGACAGCGAGGCGGCCGGGATCGAGACCATCTACCAGGACATCGCGCTGGTCGACAGCATGTCGATCACCCGCAACATCTTTCTCGGCCGCGAGATGGTGAACGCCTTCGGCTTCATGAACCACAAGGCTATGGAGCAGAAGACCATCGAGATCCTCGGCTCGGCGGTGCAGATTTCCGGCATCGACGATCCGGATAAGGAGGTGGGCTTCCTTTCCGGCGGCCAGAAACAGGCCGTCGCCATCGCGCGGGCGGTGCATTTCAAGCGCAATATCCTGCTTCTGGACGAACCGACCTCGGCCCTGTCGGTGCGCGAGACCGAACATCTTCTGGCCTATGTCCGTGACCTGAAGGACCAGGGAACATCCTCGGTCCTTGTGACGCACAACCTCTACCACGCCTTCCAGGTCTGCGACCGCTTCGTGGTGATGAGCCACGGAACGAAGGTGTTCGAAGCCCGCAAGGAGGACACCTCGATTGAGGAAGTGACCTACCACGTGATCAGGACCTGATCCTCCGGCACCGCGCCAGCAAGGCGCGGCGCCTACCCCCTCAAGACCCGTTCAAGACCCGGAGCATCACATGGCCCTCGCAGGAACCGAATTCTACCCGCCCGTATCGCGCAAGCTTCGCCTCGGCATAGTCGGAGGCGGGCGCGGTGCGCTGGTCGGGCAATGGCACTGGACGGGCGCACGGCTGTCGAACCGCTGGGACCTGGTGGCGGGGGCATTGTCGTCGGACCCGGAAACCGCCCGCGCTTCGGGGCGCGAATGGATGCTGTCCGAGGACCGGATCTACACCGATTACCGCGCGATGGCTAAGGCTGAAGCAGCGCGACCCGACGGAATCGAAGCGGTGGCGATTTGCACGCCGAACTTTTCTCACCGCCCTATCGCCGAGGCCTTCATGGATGCGGGCATCGACATCATCTGCGACAAGCCGATGACCAACACGCTCGAGGATTGCGTGGCGCTGGAAAAGCGCCAGCGTGAGACCGGCCTCGTCTTCGCCATCACCCATCCTTACCCGTTCCACGCGATGGCCCGGCAGGCGCATGAGATGGTGAAGGCCGGTGCCATCGGCAAGGTCAGCCAGGCGCTGGTGGAATATGCGCAGGACTGGGCGACAGAACCGGACGATCCCTCATCGAAAAGCCTGGCATGGCGGCGCGATCCTGCCAAGATCGGCCGCGCCTCGGCCACTGGCGACATCGGAACCCATGCCTTCCAGATGCTGGAATATATGACCGGCCACCGGGTCGCTCGGCTGCGGGCCGATTTCCACGTCTGCGGCGCACCCAAGGCGATGGAGGACACCGCTTTCTTGAACCTGTCGCTGGACAATGGTGCCCCGGCGGCGATGTGGCTGACCCAGGCGGCGCCGGGCAACTACAGCGGGTTGCGCTTTCGCATCTACGGCGACAAGGGCGGGCTGCACTGGGACCAGGAATTCCCCGAAACCCTGCGCTACACCCCGCTGAACGCCCCAGAGCAGACCTTCGTCCGCGGCCACGGGTCGGGCATCGTGCCATCTGCGGAACGGATGGTGCTCTTGCCCCGCGGTCACGGCGAGGCGCTGTCGGACGCCTGGGGCAACCTTTACCGCGAGATCGCCATCGCCGTCGAGGCGCGGCGGGCGGGCAAAACGGTGCCCGAGGGGCTGATCGACTTGCCCGACATCAAAACCGGCTCGCGCGGCGTCCGCTTCATTAACGCCGCCGCCGACAGCCACGAGGCCGGCGGCACCTGGGTTCAGGTGGACTGACGGAGTTTTCCCATGCGTATCGCCCTTGACCCTTTCATGCACCGCCACCTTGGCCTTGAGGACCTTCCCCGCAAGGTGAAGGAGCTTGGCTATGACTGGATCGAACTGTCGCCGCGCGGCGACTTCCTCGAATGGTTCAAAGCGCCGCGGGTCTTCCCAGACCGGATCAGGACGTTCCGGAAGGCGCTGGCGACAGAGGGAGTAAAGATCGCCAGCCTCCTGCCGATGTATCGCTGGGCCTCGAACGACGAGGGCGAGCGGCAGGCCGCTGTGAAGCACTGGAAACGCGCCATCGAGATCGCGGTAGAGATGGAAGTGGACACGATGAACTCCGAATTCGGCCGCGGGCCGCATCCGAACAAGGGCTCGTGCTACTGCTGCCATACCGGCAGCATGATCGAGACCTGCGAGAACGCCTGGTGGCGGTCGATGGAAGAGTTGGTGCCGGTGCTGGAGCGCGAGGGCATCCAGCTGAACATCGAGCCCCACCCCGAGGACTGGTGCGAGACGATCCAGCCCGCGCTCGACATCATCCGCACGGTGAACTCAAAGAGCGTGAAGTTCCTCTACTGCGCGCCGCACACCTTCTATTTCGGCGGCGACACGGTGGAAATGCTGCGTGCGTCGAAGGACGTGCTGGCCCATGTCCATGTCGGCGACACATTCAACCACCGGGCCAGCTCGGGCCTGCGTTATATCCTGAACCCGCCGGGCACGCAGGTGCGCGTCCATCAGCACCTGAACATCGGTCAGGGCGAGGTGCCTTGGGACAATTTCTTCGGCACCCTGGCCGAGATCGGCTTCGACGGCATCATGACCGCCTGCGTCTTCGCCTGGGAGGAAAAGGCCGACGAATCCGGTCGGTTCATGCGCGCCGAGATGCAGCGCTACATCGACAGATACTGGAAAACATGAGGAGGAACGTCATGGACGACCTGCAATATGGAACCAGGAACAAGCGCGGCGACTGGACCCCGAGCGAGCCGCTGAGGATCGCGCCCATCTACCGGCTGCCCTGGAAGTTTCGCGACATCCTCGGCTTCCTGAAGGGCTACTTCCTGCCCTGGAATGTGTCGTTCATGGCGTTGGCCACGATCTACTGGTTCTTCCTGACGCCCTCGGTCGAGACGATCCGAACGCTCGCTCCCGGCTGGATCCTCTATCTGTTCCTGCGAAACTCGGCGGCGGTCCTGATCTTCTTCGGGGCGATGGAACTGCGGCTCTACGTCCAGCGCCGACAGGGCAGCCAATTCAAATACAATCATCGCTGGCCCAGTGAGCACCCTTCCGACGTGTTCATGTTCAAAAGCCAGACCATCGACGGGATCATCCGCACCTTCGCGACCGGCGTCCCGATCTGGACGGCCTACGAGGTGCTGATCCTGTGGTGCTATGCCAACGGCATCGGCGCCTGGTCGACCTTCGAGGCGCATCCGGTCTGGTTCGTCGTGCTCTGGCTTCTGGTGCCGATCTGGCACGAGGGGCACTTCTACCTGATCCACCGGCCGCTGCACTGGCCGTTCTTCTACAAACATATCCACTCGATCCACCACAACTCGGTGAATCCCAGCCCCTGGTCGTCACTGTCGATGCACCCGGTCGAGCAGTTGCTCTTCTTCTCCAGCTCGCTCCTCTATCTGGTCGTGCCCGCCCATCCGCTGTTTGCACTTTATCATCTGCAGCTGTCGGGTCTCGGCTCGATCGTCGGACATATCGGCTTCGACAAGATCGCCCTGGGGGACGAGAAGCTGATGGATACCCATACCTACAACCACTACCTCCACCACAAGTATTTCGAGGTGAACTATGGCGACGGGACGGTGCCCTTCGACAAGATCTTCGGCACCTACCATGATGGAACCGCCGCCTCGGATGCCGCGCTGGACCGTCGGATGAAGCGGCGGCGCGAAAAGATGGCCGCTCGCTTGGGTTGACCGCAAGCGACCACCTTGTGCCGGGCCGTGCTCTCCCTCCCGCCGGCCCGGCACCTCCTTCCAGCCTCTGAAACGATGAATAGAGAACGCCTATGGCCCGCACCAATCGCGACTATGCCCTGCTGGGAAGGGACGCCCGGCTTGCCGAGAAGATCGGGCTGGTGTCGGCAGCCTGGTATCACACCGAGATTCCACGAAAGGTGATGAAGGACCTGATGCAGCGCGGCGACAATCCGGCCATCCGCGACACCATCATCCTTTTCGCCACGATGATCGGATCGGCGGCTGCAGGCATCTGGCTCTGGCCGTCTTGGTGGTCGGCACCCTTCTGGGCGATCTACGGCGTGCTCTATGCCTCGGCGATGGATTCGCGCTGGCACGAATGCGGGCACGGCACGGCCTTCCGCACCCGTTGGCTGAACGATGCGGTCTACCAGATCGCCTGCTTTTGCATGTTGCGTAACCCGGTGGTCTGGCGCTGGAGCCATGCCCGGCATCACACCGACACTATCATCGTCGGCCATGATCCCGAAATCATCGCCATGCGGCCCGCTGTCGTGGCGCGGCTGATCCTGAACTTCTTCGGGCTGTTCGAGCTTTGGGGGAACGGCAAGGCCATGGTCCAACTCATCTTCGGCTACATGCCTGCAACCACGCGATCCTTCGTGCCCGCCAGCGAGCAGCCGAAGGCCTTTCGCATCGCGCGCATCTGGGGGCTGATCTACCTCGGCACCGCCGCCCTCGCGCTCTGGCTGGGCTCCATCCTGCCGTTCATGGTCATCGGCCTGCCCATCCTCTTCGGCAGCTGGCACATGGTCATGACCGGCTACATGCAGCACCTCGGCCTGGCCGAAAACGTTCTCGACCACCGGCTGAACAGCCGCACGGTCTATATCAACCCGATCAGCCGATTCATCTACTGGAACATGAACTACCACGTCGAACACCACATGTTCCCGATGGTGCCCTACCACGCGCTGCCTCGGCTGCACGCGCTGATCAAGCATGACCTGCCGCCCGCGCATCCGTCGATCCTGTCGGCCTATGCCGAGATCATCCCCGCTCTGGCTAGGCAGTTCCGTAACCCCGACTGGTTCGTGAAGCGGCAACTGCCCCCCACCGCCAAGCCCTATCGGCCCGAGTTCCACGGCGATCTCGAGCCTGGCCAGCCGACGCCGGGCATCGGGGGCTATCCATTTTCCCATGCCGCCGAATAGGCGCCCGACACGACACCTCAAGACTGGAGCCCAGATGCCCTGGATCACCGCCTGTTCCACCGACGACATCGAGACTGAAGATCTGATGCGCTTCGATCATGCCGGCCGCACCTTTGCGATCTATCGCAGCCCGGATGACGAATTCTTCTGCACCGACGGCCATTGCACCCACGAGCGGGTCCATCTCGCCGACGGGCTGGTCATGGACTACGTCGTCGAATGCCCGAAGCACAACGGCCAGTTCGACTACCGCACCGGCGAGGCCGTGCGCGCGCCGGTGTGCGTCAACCTCGCCACCTTCGAGACCCGGGTCGAGGACGGCCAGGTCCAGATACTCATTCCCTGAAGGAGCCCGGAAATGGTCCACAAGAACACCCGCCCGACCGTCCACGACATGCGTCAGATGAAGGCTCGCGGCGAGAAGATCGCGATGCTCTATGTCACCACGCAGGAGGAGGCGGCAGCGGCGGCTCAGGCCGGCATCCACATGCTGTCGATCGAGGCCCGCTTCTTTTCGCCGGGGATGCGAGAGGCTGCCGGGGACTGCTTCGTCCAGATCGGGCTGCCCTACGGCCCGAATGGGGCGCTCGTCACTGCCGAGGATTATCTGCGCGCGGCCTATCATTTCACGGCGATCGGCGGTGACAGCTTCTATTGCGCCGCATCGTTCGACATCCAGAAGGCTCTGTGCGACAATCATGTCCCGATCGTGGCGCATGTGGGCATGAATCCCAACATCGTGACCTGGACGGGCTGGCGCGCGGTCGGCAAGACCGCGACCGAAGCGCGCCGCGTCTGGGACCAGATCAAGCGCCTGGAGGCGGTCGGCGCCTTCGCGGCAGAGCTGGAATGCGTGCCGGACCGCCTGGGGGCCTTCATAAGCGCCAACACGCCCATGCTGATGCTGGGCATGGGCGCCGGTCCCGGTGCGGATGCGCAATACCTGTTCGCCGAGGATGTGCTTGGCTGCACGGACGGACACAAGCCGCGCCACGCCAAGACTTACAGGGACTTCGCGGCCGAGTATGCCCGTCTCCAGGACGAGCGCATCGCGGCCTTCAAGGAGTTCATGACGGACGTTAACACCGGTAGCTATCCTCAACCGCACCACAACGTCCCGATGCAGGACGAAGAATTTGCATCCTTCAAGGCCGCAATCGGTCACTGACTCAAAGGAATCATCCGATAAAGTCGGCCTTCTCGGTGCTGGGCGTATTGGCGGCGTCCACGCCACTGCCATCTCCACCAACCCCGAGGCGCTGATTTTCAGTCTTGGGGTTGAGATCGAGGACTACATGGCTACTCACGACGGCCACCCGCCGCCGCCACGCTGGCCCACAACTTCCGAGGCAAGGAGATGCGAGTGATCGGTCTCCCGGTGGATTGTTTACGTTCCCTAACGATCCCTTTTGCTGGCACGTTGAATTTCATCGAGGATCATCACCGCTTCATAGCCATCCTGGATGGACCCATTTTTGAATGGCCGACCCTCGGCACAGCAGGTAAGAAACTCATGAAGCATGAAGCCGAACCACTCTGCATAACCGATCGAGACCGCATCGTGGGGAACCGTGCCAAGTGCGCCGATGTCTGGAGCGGCTGGGCTGTTCATCACCCGTGTGAAGCCGGTTGACCCGTCCGGCGACCGCAAGGCAATTTCGTAGAAGCTCGGCATCTCGGTCGTGAACCTGGCCGTGCCCTCAGTGCCCATCACCTCGACAGTCAGCCGGTTTCCGCTGCCGACGGCAACGCGGCTGGCGGACAGGTAACCCTGTGCCCCGTTGGTGAAGCGCAGAAGGGCCGACATCACGTCGTCATTGTCGACAACGGCGGTCTTGTCGGACAATGCCACATGCCCGTGTCCGGTCGTGGCGCCCAAAGGCAGCCGACGCTCCGTGATCGAGATGGTGGAGATTGCCCCGATCACCTCGGCCACATCACCGAAGAGGAAGCGCATCGTGTCTACGGCATGGGTGCCGACATCGAGCAGCGCGCCCGGACCGGCCTTGGCGAGCTCGTAGCGCCAGGAATGCGGCAGCAGCGGGTCTGCGGCGTAGTCGCATTGGAACTGGACCAAGATCTGTACCGGCTTGCCCAGATCGCCTGCCTCGATCCGGGCCTTGATCGCCGCGATGGCGGGGATGCGACGGTAGTTGAAAACCGTGCCAGAGACCGACCGCGCCTTGCGCGCGACCTCTGCAACGGATCGGGCAGAGGCCGCATCCAGCGCGAGAGGCTTTTCGCAAAGCACATGCTTGCCGGCGGCCAGCGCAGCCAGAGTCACTTCGGTATGCAGGAAGTTCGGCAAGCAGACCGAGACCACCTCGATCTCGGGATTGGCGATGACGGCCCTCCAGTCGGTCTCGGTCTGTGCGAAGCCCCAGTCGGCGGCCAGTCTGCGCGCAGCGTCGGGGTTCATGTCGCAGACCGTGTGCAGATTGCCCGTGGGGCCGAAGCGGTGCGCAAACTGGCGGTAGGCGGCGGCATGGGCAGCGCCGATCATCCCGGCTCCGATGACGGTAATTCCATGGAACGGCATCTCAGTGTCCTTTCACGTCGGCCCAGCCGCCCGACCGGGCAGAGGCAAAGACGGCATCTGCCACGGCAGCGTTGGCGCGGGCGTCTCCGATTCCATAGAACGGCGCATCGAAGCCGCGCACCGCGCGGGCGAAGTTGGTGACTTCGGCCTCATACTGATCCAGCGCCGGGAATTCGACGGCGTGGGTCTCGGACCGCGCATGATCGGTCGAGGTGTCGATGATGATCAGGTTTGGCTCGGTCTGCGACGGGACATAGGCCTGCGGCAAGGTCAGGAAGGCACGCTCGCAGACAATCTCGATGGATTGCGACGACGCTTGCGCCAGGGAGACCATGAAGGTCGCCTGCCTGCGCGCGCCGAAATCCAGGATCACTGAGGTGAAGAGGTCGATCCCGGCGGTGTTGCGCTCCATCAGCGCCATGGCGCGAAGGGGTTCGGCGCCAAAGACGAAGCGGGCAGCCATGGCGGTATAGCAGCCAAGGTCGTAGTAGGCCCCGCCGCCCATGTCCGGCGTCTGGCGGAAGTCGTCCACCTTCGTCATGTGGAAGGACAGAAGCGAGGAGAAGGTCAGGGGCGCCCCGTAGGTCCTGTCCTGCATCAGCTTGCGAAGATGCTGCCATCTCGGCTGGTGGCGCACCATGAAGGCCTCGGCGATCCGTAAGGCCGGATCGACACGATCCAGCGCAGAGAACTCGTCTGCGCGCATCGCTGCGGGCTTTTCGATCAGGACATGCTTCCCCGCATCCGCAGCCTTGCGGGCCCATTCGATATGCAGGTGGTTCGGCAGTGCGATGTAGATGGCCTCGACATCGGGATCGGCAAGAAGCGCATCGTAGCTGCCATAGGACCTCGGGACCGAATGCCGCTCGGCCATGGCGCGGGCGCGGTCCGCGTCACGGGCGGCGACAGCCCAGGGCAGGCAGGTTGGGCTATTCTTCAGCGCCGGCAGGATGGCTCCGTCGGCGATCCGGGCAGCGCCAAGAATGCCCCAGCGGACGGGTTCGGCGATCATCGGCACGGTTGGTTTCTCCTCCACACCCGACAGGTT
Source organism: Tabrizicola sp. (assembly GCF_036781545.1). Lineage (GTDB taxonomy): Bacteria > Pseudomonadota > Alphaproteobacteria > Rhodobacterales > Rhodobacteraceae > Tabrizicola. The sequence continues at coordinate 23,034 of NZ_DAIQAT010000020.1, read as the reverse complement.
CTGCCACAGGGCTTCGGCGTGCGCAGGGTCCGCGGTGATGGGTTTCCATCAGTCGCATCCGTGCCCGCAGAGGCCACCGAAGATATGTCGTCACAAGGGGAGGCCGGCGGGTCCGGCCTCGCCATCAGGGAGGAGCTGCCATGAAGATCGGATTTGTTTCGGACAGCCTTGGCGGGCTGTCCTTCGATCAGGTGCTGGACAATGCGGCGCGGATCGGGGTTTCGGGGGTCGAAGTGAACACCGGCGGCTGGTCGACTGCGCCGCATTTCGATCTGGCCGCGATGAAGGCCAGTGCCGAGGCACGCAAGGCGTTTCGGGGGGCGTTCGAGACACGGGGGCTGGAGATCATCAGCCTGAATGCGAACGGCAACCCCACCCATCCGACCGAGCCAAAGCAGGGAGAGTGCCTCAAGGACACGATCCGTATCGCGGGTGAGATGGGGATCCAGACCGTCTGCACCATGTCGGGCCTGCCTGCGGGGCAGAAGGGCGACCTGATGCCGAACTGGGTGGTATCCAGCTGGCCGCCCGAGACGCGTCGCATCCTCGACTACCAATGGAACGAGGTCCTGATCCCGTTCTGGACTGGGATCGCCGCGCTGGCCAAAGAGTGCGGCGTGGAACGCATCGCGCTGGAGCTTCACGGCAACCAGTGCGTCTACAACGTGCCCAGCCTGCTGAAGTTGCGGCAGGCGATCGGGCCGGTGATCGGCGCCAACCTCGACCCGTCGCATCTGTTCTGGATGGGGGCCGATCCGCTGGTCGCGGCCGAGGCGCTGGGTGAGGCGATCTACCATGTCCATGCCAAGGACACGATGCTGAACCCTCGCGTGCAGGCGACCACCAGCCTGTTGGAGAGCGGCGGGCTGACGGATATTCCGGCCCGGTCCTGGAGCTACATCACCCTCGGCTTCGGCCATGACGAGACCTGGTGGCGCAACTTCTGCTACCGGCTGAGGATGGGCGGCTATGACGGCTGGCTGTCGATCGAGCACGAGGACATCCTGCTGAACTCGCTGGAAGGGCTGGAGAAATCGGTGGCGCTCTTGAAAGGCGTGATCCCGGTTGCGCCGTCGAACTTCAAGTTGCAGGCGATCTGAAGGCAAAAGGGCGCGGGGTTTCCCTCCGCGCCCTTTCCTTTTGGCCTGGGTTCCTCAGCGCGCGTAGAAGTCGGGCTGCGCTTCCAGCTCGACCGCAACCCGCCGGCTCTCCGTCAGCGCCCGCACACCCGCTTCGGCTACTGTCGCTGCGGCCAGTCCATCCCAGCAGTCCGAGGCGATGACGGGGAATTCGCCCGTGGCCGCGAAACGCAGGAAGTCGCGGTTCTGGCGGCGGTAGGCCTCGGCATAGCGCCCCCGCCAGTCGGCATCGTAGACTGCGCTTTGCGTCAGGGCGGCGTCCAGCCGGCTGTAGCCCGGCGCGATCATCTGCACCGATCCGGTTTCTCCCACCAGCTCGCCGCGCACGTCGTAGCCGTAGGCGGCGTTGTTGTTGACCTCGATCGTCACCAGCTGGCCGCCCGTGGTTTCCAGCACCATCACCACCGGGGCGACCCGCGCATCCGACCGCTGCGGCTGAAAGGCCGAGATGGCCGCATATTCGGTGCCCAGCACATGGCGCACCACATCGAATTCATGCGGGGCGGAGTTGGTGATCGCCATCGCCCCGGTGAAATCCGCCGCCGGGGTTTCCACATTGCGGTGGAAGTTGTGCATCATCAGCGCCCGGCCGATACGGCCCTGGGCCAGAGCCGCCTTCATCTCGACATAGGACTGGTCGTAGCGCCGCATGAAGCCAAGCTGCACCCAGCGTCGTCCCGACGCCATTTCCGCGGCGGTCACCTGCCGGCATTCGGCAGAAGACTGCGACAGGGGCTTTTCGCACAGGACGGGCTTTCCGGCGGCGATGCATGCCAGGGACAGGGGCGCGTGGGTGAAGTCCGGGCTGGCCACGACGACGGCATCGACATCGGCCCGCCGGATCGCGGCCTCGGGGTCGGTCATGACGTCGGCCGCGCCAACCGATCCGGCCAGCACCGCCGCCCGTTCAGGCGAAGCATCGCAGACGACCTGGACGCGGCCTCCGGGTATTTCCGAGGTGAAGATGCGGGCATGGTCGCTGCCCATGATCCCGGCACCGATGATGGCAAGGCGAATGGTCATCAGACCTCGATCCAGACTTGGCCGTCCTGGACGCGGACGGGGAAGGTTTTCAGGTTGATGCAGGCGGGGGCGCAGGCGCGGATCCAGTCGGGCATGGGACTTCTTCCTGAATTTGGGGCCCCGGCCCGGGGAGACGGGCCGGGGCTAGGATCGGAGGCCGGGGGCAACCGGCCTACCGACAGGGAGGTTATTCCGCGGGCGGTGGCGGGTGGCAGTCGTGGCTGGCCATGTAGCCTTCGATCTCGGCCTCGAGGCTGGCCATGCTGGCGCCCCCGGCCATCAGATCGGTGATCTCCTCGCGGGTCTTCTCGCCCTTCTTGAAGTCGGCGGCGACGGCGCCGCGGATCAGCACGGCGAAATGGTCGCCCACCGCCATGGCATGCATCACCTGGTGGGTGATGAAGATCACCGCGAGGCCCCTCCGCTTCGCCTCGTTCACGATGCGCAGGACATGGGTCGCCTGCTTCACCCCAAGCGCGGCGGTGGGTTCGTCCAGGATCAACACCCGCGCGCCGAAATGCACCGCCCGGGCGATGGCGAGCGACTGCCGCTCGCCGCCCGAGAGGCCCCCGACCAGCCGGTCGCCGTCGGTGATCCGGGTGATGCCCATGTCCTGCACCGCCTTGACAGCAATCGCGTTGGCCCGCGCGCGGTCATAGGTCCTGAACGGCCCCCAGCCCTTCGTCGGCTCCACGCCGACAAAGAACGACCGGCCGATTGACATCAGGGGAAAGGTGCCGCCGAACTGGTGGACGGTGGAAATGCCGGCCTCCTGCGCGGCGCGCGGGCTTGGGAAGCTGACCGTTTTGCCGTCCAGCTCGATGGCGCCGGTGGTGGGCTGGTGCACACCCGAGAGGATGCGGATCAGCGTCGACTTTCCTGCACCGTTGTCGCCGAGAAGGCAGAGAACCTCGCCCGGCCGGACCTCTAGCGTGATGTCGTGCAGCACGTCGATGGGGCCGAAGCTCTTGTTCACGCCCCTCAGGGCCAGGATCGGGGCGGTCATGCCTTGAGGCCTTTCTTCTTCGTGGTCGCGGACAGGGCAATCTTGCGGAAGGTGTTGTTCATCAGCACGGCGACCAGCAGCATCACCCCGATGATCAGCGAGGACAGGTTGCGGTCGAAGCTGGTGAAATAGATGCCCTGGTTGACGATGGCGAAGGTGATCGTGCCGAAGAAGATGCCGACGACCGACCCGAAACCTCCGGTCAAGAGGACGCCTCCGACCACGACCGAGATGATGGTGTTGAAGATATAGCTCTGCCCCGCGGAAACCTGCGCCGAGTTGAAAAGGATCGTCTGGCACATGCCGACAAAGGCGGCGGAGACCGAGGACAGAACGAAGAGCCAGATCGTCAGCTTGTCCGTGGGGATGCCGGCATTGCGGGCGCTGACCTTGTCGCCGCCAAGCGCGAAGACCCAGTTTCCCCAGGGGCTGACGTGCAGGAACCAGAAATAGGCGAGGGACAGCACCAGCCACCAGAGGACCAGGACCTGATAGGTTCCGAAGATGAAGCTGCCGAACACAGTCTTCGCCCAAGGCTCGATGTTGGGCATCGAAACCGAGGTCGAGTTGGTCAGGATGATCGACAGGAACAGCACCAGACCTGCGATGGCAAACAGCGTTCCCATCGTGACGATCAGCGAGGGCACGTTGGTGCGCACGACGATGATCCCGTTGATCAGACCGACCAGCACGCCAAATCCCAGCGTCACGGCGATGCCCACGATCATCGGCAGGCCGTAGTGGCCCGAGACGATGGCGATGGTCATCGAGGCTGCCGGGACCATCGCACCGATGGAGATGTCCAGCTCTCCGGCAATCATCAGGAAGCCGACAGGCACCGCGATGATCCCGAGGTTCGCCGCGACGTTCAGCCAGCTGGCAACCCCTTGCGGCGAGAGAAACAGCACGCCCCCGAAGATGGTAAAGAAGATGGCTACGAAGACCATGCCCAGGAAAGCGCCCGCTTCGGGTCGCCGCAGCAGGGCATCAAGTGAAAAGGTTCCCATCGGCGCTCCCCCCCTCTGGTAATGTCGGTCTGGAGTAGGGCCCGCCCACGCAAGGCGGGCCCCGCTCAACTTAGCGCGTGCCCGCTTCCACGCCAGCCAGCGTTGCCTCGACATTCGCGGCATCGACGATGGCCGGCCCGGTCAGGACCGGGTCGGTCGCAAGGTCGGTGCCCCAGTCGATGGTCGCGGCCAGCATGGTCACCGCCAGGAAGGATTGCAGGTAGGGCTGCTGGTCGACCGCCATCGTCTGCTTGCCGTTCTTAATGCGGTCCAGGATCGAGGCGCTGAGGTCGGTCGAGGCGAGCTGGACCTTGTCGCCCACGCCCGCCTGCTCGATCGCCAGCGCGGCCGCATCGGTCACGGCAGAGTTCAAAGTGAACACCGAGTCGATGGACGGGTCCTTCAGAAGTTCTGCTTTGATCGCCTCGGTGGTCCCGGCGGCGTTGCCGTCGAGGTTCGCGGGCAAGGGCAGGCGGACGATCTCGGCACCATTGGCCTTGGCGCCTTCCTCCAGCCCGTTGCAGCGGGTTTCCAGGTTCACCGCGCCCGGCACCTGGATGACGCAAAGCATCTTCTTCGATCCGGCCTTGGCCATGTATTCGCCACCCCGGACACCGGCGAGATGCTCGTCGGTGCCGAAGTAGTTGAAGGCCCCGATCTTGTCCTTGTCGCCGTCGGCGCCGATCGTGTTATAGAGCATGATCTTGATGCCCTTCTTCGCCGCCTCCTCCAGCGCCGGAACCTGTGCATCCGGCACCCAGATCGGGATCGCGATGCCATCTACGCCCTGGCTGACGGCGGTGTTGATCAGGCCGACCAGGTCAGGGCCGAAGTTGTCGTAGTTTGGCACGGTCAGGTAGGTCACCGTCCCGCCGTTCGCTTGCACCACCAGTGCCGCGTCATCGACGCCCTTCTTGATCTTGTTGAAGAAGGCGTCCTGCGCCGAACCGGCGATCACGGCGAGGTCCGCCGCAGTGCCTTGGGTCGCAATCAGCGCGGTCGTGGCCAGGGCCAGACCAAGGGTCTTCATCTTCATGGGGTCTCTCCTCCTGTTGTCCGCCGTCCCGGGCGGTCCCATGTTCCCCAACCGCCCTCTGCGCGGCCGGAATTCCGTTTCATTGCGGGGGATTGCCGGCGCGGGCATTCATCCGCGCCTTCTTCTTCGCGAACCGCGCCTGCATCTGCGCGTCGCCGTCCTTTGTCCCGTCGTGCCAGGTGCCGAACAGCCGGTCGAAGGGCATGAGGCCATCCGAATAGTTCACCTCGAAATACTTGTGGTGCAGGTAGTGGGCATAGGCCTGCGTCCCGATGGCGCCATCCTCGCCGGTCTCGATCTTGTCAAAGCCGATGTGACCCACGACCGCACCCGTCCCGGTGACTTGCAGATGGTAGAGGACCAAGAGCGGGTGCGACGGCAGCACCAGATGGATCAGCACGTCCGACCAGTAGAGCAGGTGCTCGACCGGATGCATCGACAGCGACGACCAGGGCGAGGGGTTGACCGAGTTGTGGTGCACCGAATGCACCCATTTGTAGAGCGGCCCCTGATGGATCAGCCAATGGATGCAGAAGAAATGCGTCTCGTGGATCATCGGGACGGCCAGGCCCAGCAGGACCAGCGCCCAGGGATGGGCATCGAAGGTGGTCCAGGGGCCCCAGCCGATGGCCCAGAGGTGCAGCATGACCACCTCGTAGGCGGTCCAGATCGGGACGCCGGTGCCGAAGCTGCGCAGGATGTTGTCGAGGTTCTGGCTGCCGAACCAGAAAACGTCCGACTTCCGGTCCACCGGGAAGAGGGCATTGAACTTGAAGCGGTTGCCCTGCGCGCGCTTGACGTAAAGCCGCAGTTCCAGCGCGCCGTAAAGGACGAAGACGATGGCCGCGTTGCGCAGAAGCAGATAGCCGATCCAGCGCCAGTCATAGACCGCCAGCGTCTCCTTCGCGGGCGTCGCCCAATACCAGAGAGCCGCGCCGATGGCGAAGAACAGCAGGTTCCAGGGCAGGAAATAGCCGGGCAGCCAGGCGAGGAACTTCAGCGGACGCGGAGGCCAGACGAAAAGCGGTGCGCCCTCCAGCCTGCCGCCGGGGGTATAGTCGCCCCGCTTGTTGCGGGTGCCAAAGCGAAGGTCGTCCATGGTTCTTCGGTCTTGCGACCGCCTTTCCTGTCATTGCGCGAGGGATTTTCGGACATGCCGGTACCGGCCAGCAGATGGCGATGCCCCTGCGGCTTTCCTGATGCCCGCCTTGCGGGCCAGGCCGGTTGTGCCTTTGAACTCCCCCGGATCTCTCCCAAGACCCTGGCGCAGACTCATAGCAACGCTTGACAAAATGTCGCACGCTGCGTTGATTGATTTGCATCACATCCAGCCCCGACAGTCGCAACGCCATGCAAAAAAAGGATAAAAAACCTGGCGCGAGGGTAACGCTAGCCGATGTTGCCGCCGCGACCGGGGTCGGCAGCGCAACCGTGGACCGGGTGCTGAACGAACGCGGCAACGTCAGCGACGACATCCGCAAGCGCGTCCTCGGGGCTGCGCGCGATCTGGGGCTGCGTCGGATTCTGCCCTCGACGCACCACCGGCATGTCCGGGTGAACGTGATCCTCGCTCGTCCGGAGCGCCCGCTGATCACCCGGATGGCGAACGAATTCCGCCGCCAGTCGCTGCGGCTTGACCGCAGCATCTCGATCCACCGCACATTACTGAAATACGAAAGCCCCGAGGCGATTGCCGAAGCCATGAGCCGAGGGGGGTTCGACGCGATTATCGTCGATGCACCTGACCACCCGCTGATCCACGCGACGATCCGCGACCTCACCCGCCAGGGCCGCCCCATCGTGACCATTATCTCCGACGTGCCGCAGACCGAACGGCTCGCCTATGCCGGAATCGACCATTACAAGGCCGGCCGGTCAGCCGCCTTCTTCCTCGGCCGCATGAGCTTGCCCGCCAACCGCCCCGGCAAAGTGGTCGTTCTTTGCCACCATATCGGTTTCCAGGCCCATGCCGAACGCATCCGCGGCCTGACCGACCAGTTGCAGGCCGACGCGCCCCACCTGGAACTGGCCGAGATCGTGCGCGGCGGCGACGACCCGCTAATGTCGGAGATGAAACTGAAAGAGGCCTTCCTGCGACACCCCGAAACCACCGGTATCTACAATGCCGGAGCCGGGAACCGGGGCGTTGTCGCTGCGATGCGCGCGGGCCTTCTGCCGCGCCCGCCGATCTTCATCGGCCATGAACTCACCGCTTTCACCTGGGCTTCTCTCCGCGACGGCTCAATGACGCTGACCATCGACCAGAGCCCTGAGCTTCAAGTGCATTACGCGTTGGAGGTCCTGATGCACCACTTCGGCTTCGAGGGTACCGGTCCTGCCGAGCCGCCCTATGTCTCGAACGTGCCCTTCGTGATCTACGGGCCGCAGAACATCCCCGACCTGCCTCCCGCCTGATGCGAAACCATCAGCGCCGGGCTTTGGCCCCGCGCCCCCGCCGCCTATCCGGTCCGGGACAGGGAGGGACAGAATGCGATATCGGACGTTCGGGCGGACCGGTTGGCAGGTGTCGGAGATCGGGTTCGGCGCTTGGCAGATCGGCGGGCAATGGGGCAAGGTCGACGATGCGGCCTCGATCCGCACGTTACTGCATGCCTTCGACCGGGGGATCAATTTCGTCGATACGGCTAAGCTTTACGGGGCAGGGCATTCGGAAACCGTTATCGGCCAGGCCCTGCGGCAATGGCGCGGCGGCAAGGTTTATGTCGCCACCAAGGCGCAGCCCACCGTCTGGCCCGACCCGGACGATCCGTCCCCGGCCCTGCGCGGCCGTTTCCCCGACTGGCATCTGCGGACCAATGTGGAAAACTCACTCCGCCGCCTGGGGGTCGATCGCATCGACCTGTTCCAACTGCACAGCTGGGGTCCGCGCGGGCATCTGGAACTAGACTGGCTGGAGGTGCTGAACGACCTGGGGGCCGAAGGAAAGATCGACCAGATCGGCGTCAGCCTGCGCGACAACCAGCCCCAGGAAGGCGTGGCGCTGGCTCGTCTGGGCCTCGTCGCCAGCGAACAGGTGATCTTCAATCTCTTCGAGCAGCCCCCGCGGGAAGCACTGTTTCCCGCTGCGAAGGCCGGCGGCACCGCCATCATCGCACGGGTGCCGCTCGACTCCGGCTCGCTCGTCGGCAACTGGACCGCCGAACGCTACGCCCGCTTCGAGCCCGGCAGCCAGCCGCACCAGATGTTCCGCGGCAACCGCTTCGCCGAGACCCTGCGGCGGATCGAGGCGCTCAAGGCCGAGGTCGCACCCTTCTTTCCGACGCTGGCCGAGGCCGCGATGCGGTATGTCCTTGCCCATGACGCGGTCAGCACCCTGATCCCCGGCATGAAGACACCAGAGGAGGTGGACATGAACATCCGCTACTGCGACGGCGCGGCCTTCCCGTCGGATCTGCTCGACCGCTTGCCAAGCCACGCCTGGGTCAGGAACTTCTACCGATGATTCGCCAGATCGAACGCCTGCGCCCGCATCAGATCACCGAGGCCCTGCGGGAGGCGTCGCTGATCTACCTTCCCCTGGGCACGATTGAATGGCATTGCCACCACCTGCCCGTGGGACTGGACGCGCTCACTGCGCACGGCCTCTGCCTGCAGGCTGCAGAACGGACGGGTGGGCTGGTCTGGCCGGCGCTCTACTATGGCACGGGAGGCGACCACGGCGACTTCCCCTGGACCGTGATGATGCCCGATGCCACCGAGATCGAGGGCCTCCTGACCTTCACGCTGCGGCGCCTGGGCGATCTTGGCGTAAAACACGCCGTCCTGTTCTCGGGCCATTTCGCCGAGACCCAACTGGAAATGATCGACCGCATCGCTGCGCAGTGGAACCTTCGCCATGACATGCCCAAGGTCACTGCGCTATCGGTCAACCAGGCGCCCGTCCCGGGCCTTTCGCCCGATCACGCGGGCCTGTTCGAGACGACCCTTCTGGATGGCGTCGCTCCCGGTCTTTCCGACATTGGCCGACTGTCCTCCGACCCAGATACCATGCACCGTTTCGACCCCTATTCGCCACTATGGGGAATTGTGGGCGCTGACCCCCGACAAACTCCTCCTATGGCCGGCGCAGAGATCTGTAACCGCGTCGCCGCGTGGATGGAAAACCAGGTGATCGGCACCATGTGATCGAAGGCACACGTGTTCTTGCTGAGCCAGGTCTCCAGAGCGGTCAGAACAGCTGGGTTTCGAATCTGCGATCCCCTGCTCATGGCGAATCCGACGCCCGGGGCGAGCTTTCAGGTAATCGGCGTAAATCGCCGGGAACCCTTGCTTAATGCTTACACCGTTTACCGCACCAGATGCAGAGCGTCGCGTGGGGTCAGCTAGATAATTCGGGTGTAAGTGCCCCTCGGAGCAGCGCATCTGAAAAATGAAAACGGGGCCACCTGGCTCCGTTCGTTCTCGTTTTGATCTGAATAGTTGAGAGCTACCTGCCGTCGATCCACTCGAAGAACCTGAAAGTACCAGGCGGCGATACCGACGCCTATTGCCACAACAGGCACCCAGACCTCAGGATTCATCGTTAGCCTCCTCCTTACTTCTTGGGACAAAATATGGTGCTGACCGCATAAAATGCCACCCCTACTAGCATCCAGACAACGGTGATGCATATCAGAAGTCCACCTAAGCTTCGGCTTCTCGGCTCGACCGTTGTTCTACAGCAGGGGATCCAGAACCGTTCCGCCTCTCTAGCGCCAGGATCAGCGCCGACATCGGGAGGCCCAGCCCCTTGCTAACGGCAGCAAGTGCGCTCAGCGAGGGCTGCCGCCTGCCGGTCTCCAGGAATGAGATGAACCGCACCGATACATCAGCGCGCTCAGCCAGTTCTTCCTGTGTGAGGCCAGCATGTTCACGTCGTTCTCGAAGAACTTCTGCGAATGCGGCGACAAGGGCGGAGTTGCTGCGGTCCATGGCGCGAGGCATCCCGCACACCTTGACCTTGATACACGAACAGTTGTTCCTGTTCGCGCCGTGCTCCTCGATTCAGTGGGGAGTAGGCGCAGAGCATCAAATAGCAAAAATGTCGCCCAATCAACGCGCTGCCCTTCAATTCCTTGGTGGTGGTGGGAGTCCTTGGCCTACTTGCCTACAGGGCGATCAACGCCGTCCGAGGGCATCTGGAGGGGCTGGAGGCTGAAGCCGCGCTGGCGCAGGAAGAGCGCAAGCAGGAAATTGCGCTGGTGGCAGCCCAGGAAGCAGCACAGGCCGAAGTGCTCGGCAGACTGGCGCAAGGCGATGTCGCCCTGGTCGCCGAACTGATCGACGCGTGCATCGAGAGTGTCCGTGGGCCGAGCGTATACTCCATGATCCCCGATAGAAGAGATCCCGGCGACGTTCGGATGCATCTGAAGGGGTTGTCCCAGTATGACGTGTCCAGGATGCTGGCCTATCTTGCCCTGCCCGAGCTGGGGGACCAGGCGTTTCTGTCCGCGACGGCGAGGGAGACGCTTGAGCGAAAGGAAAAGACCGGCGCCGTAGCTCTGGAGATTGCGATGACCTACGAGATGGAAGGGTTCGTCGGCTTCAAGAAGGGTTGGGGCATCATGACCTGCTCACTGCGTAGCGGTCAGCCTTATGAGATTACATCGAGCAACTCTACATGGAGTGAGGGAAGCCGAGCCAAGGGGGACTGGGGTAACATGGCGCCCCAGCGCCCCTCTCCGATCTCTGGCGTAGTGCAGCCGTTGTTCCTGCGGTCGGCCACCGGAAATCGGGGCAACCAACAATGTGCGTGCTCTGTGTGGAGCACGGCCTTTGCGCCATACCGCCCCGCAGACTCACGGAGAGTCGATCTGAGGGGGGGAGTGGTCACATTGCCGTGGGTGAGGGCGGTCGAGCGGCTCGGCCCTCAGACGGTATCTTGCAGAACGCCAGAATGGCTTTCTTGGTCGTTTTACTCATCTGGTTGGATCTCGGCGCAGTTTCGTCGTTTGAGCGCGCGCGAATGAAAATAGAATAACAATCTGAAATATATATGATTTCTTCTTCGTTCTGTACACTGCGAATTGCAGCGTGTCTCAATCCGCTGCTCTACCTGCTAAGGAAATCAGGCGCACGAGTATGACACGAGAGTCCCGAGCCCAATGGGGTAGGGGCAAGTCACAGTTCAGCGGTTCGCCCCGGCCATGTGGCGGGCCGCGATATAGCCGAAGGTGATCGCCGGGCCCAGGGTGATCCCGCCGCCCGGGTAGTTGCCGCCCATGATCGAGGCGGCGTCGTTGCCCACGGCATAGAGACCGGCAATGGCGCTCTTGTTCTCGTCCAGTACCTGGCCGTTCTCGTTCGCCTTCAGTCCGGCGAAGGTTCCCAGGTCGCCGACATGCAGACGGACGGCGTAGAACGGCGCCTTTTCCAGCGGCGCGACGCAGGGGTTCGGCTTCTGATCGGGGTCGCCAAGCGAGCGGTTGTAGCTGGTGGACCCCTTGCCGAACTCGGGGTCCTCGCCCCGTCTCGCCCCTTCGTTGAACCGGGCGACGGTGCGCTCGGTCTCGGCCGGATCGGCGCCGATGCGGCCGGCGAGGTCGGCGATGCTGCCGCCCCGCAGGATGTAGCCGTCGCGGATCAGGTGCCGGAAGGGCACGGGCGCCGGCTTGGCGAAGCCGAGGCCGTATTTGCGGAAGGCCCGGTGGTCGGCGATGAACCAGGCGGCGATCTCGGCAGTTTCGCCGCCTTCCTCGCGGCAGCGCTTCACCATGGCCTGGCAGAAGTCGTGATAGCTTTGCGCCTCGTTCACAAAGCGGCGACCCGAGCGGGTGATGGCGATGATCCCGGGCTTTGAGCGGTCGACGAAATGCGGAAAGGTGCCGAACGTTCCGTCCGGCTTGCGCGGGCGCGAGACCGGCACCCAGGCGGCGGAATGCGGCAGGCTGGTGTCGACGCTGCCCCCGGCGGATTCGCCAAGGCGCAAGCCGTCGCCGGTGTTGCCGGGCGGCGCGGGCGAGACATGCTCGTGCCCGGAAGGCGCGTGCGGCATCAGCGCCTTGCGGCGCACGGCATCCTGCGGAAATCCGCCCGCCGCCAGCACGACCCCCTTGCGGGCGAAGACCTCGACCGACCCGTCGGGGCAGGTGACGACCGCCCCGGCGATCCTGTCGCCGTCGCGCAACAGCCGCTGCGCCGGCGACGATGTCCAGATCTCCACCCCGCTGTCGAAGGCGGATTTCGCCAGCCGCCCGACAAGCGCGTTGCCGTTCATCAGCCGCATCGGCCGACCGTGAACCGCCATGTCCCAGAGGAACTTCAGGAACAGCCGCCCGACATACAGCGCCGAGACCGGCGAGCGGGTGACGTTGAAGAAATGCAGCAGTTCCTTGCCGGAGCCGATCATCATGCCGAGGAAGGTGATTTCCTGCAGTGGCGGGCGCAGGCGGCGGATCTCGGGGCCGAGGTCGCGCCCGTCGAAGGGGCGGGCTACGATCGACCGGCCGCCGTCCATGCCGCCCGGCGCGGTGGGGTGGTAGTCGGCGAAGAAGGGGCCGAGATCGAACTGCAGAGAGGTCTTCGTCTCGTAGAATTCCACCGCTTCCGGCCCGGCGGCCAGGAAGGCATCGACGCGGGGGGCATCGAAATGCGCGCCGGTCTCGTGCTGCAGGTAGGTGCGGGCCTTCTCGGGGCTGTCCTGGATGCCGGCGCGGCGGGCCGGACCGCTGTTCGGCACCCACATCCATCCGCCCGATCGGGCGGTGGTGCCGCCGAAGACCGGCTCCTTCTCCGCCACGATGACCGACAGGCCGCGATGCGCCGCCGAGACCGCCGTTGCAAGGCCCGCCGCCCCCGATCCGACGACAAGCACATCCACGTCCCGGCGCTTCATGGCAATTCCTTCTGCTCGGCGATGGCTGGACGCGCTTGCCGATATTCGTTATATCCTAATTAATTATCTTATAGATAAAATCAGCGTGCTGCCAAGCACAATCTCTCCCATCGACGTTCTGATGCGGCGTCATTGATTTCCCTTGCAGAAAGTGCTTGATCCGACGAGAGGCTCCGGGAGAGCGCAGCGTCCGGCCCGGCATCTTCGGCCCGCTCGCAGACCGATCCGCGCAGCACAAGGCAACAGGCGGAAAACGACGGTGTCCAGCGGCCGCGGCATACAATCCATCGAAATCGGCGGCCGGCTTCTGGCCAGCCTGGCCCGGCAATCCGGCCCGCGGATGCTGCGCGACCTTGCGCAGGAAAGCGATCTGGTCCCCGCGCAGGCCCATGCCTATCTCAGCAGCCTGTGCCGGGTCGGTCTGGTCGAGCAGGACAGCCGCACCGGCCAGTATCGGCTGGGTGCCTTCGCCATGCGGATCGGGCTGGCGAGGCTTCGGTCGGTCGATCTGTACCGAAGGGCCGGCACGGCGGCGCATCGGCTGTCGGAAGCCACCGGCCTGATGGTGATCCTCGTCGCCTGGGGGCCGCAGGGGCCGGCGGCGGTGCAGGTGTCGGGCGGGGCATCGCTGAACCTCAACATCCGCCGCGGCACCTCGTTTGCGTTGCAGGGCACGGCAGCGGGGCATGTCTTCGCCGCATGGTCACCGCAGGCCGAGGCGGCAGAGATGGACAGTGCCGCGGCGATCGAGGTCGAGGCCACGCGCGAGCGCGGCTACGGCATCGCGCGGAACTCTCCCATCCCCGGGATCAGCGCCTTCTCTGCACCGGTCTTCGATGCGGCTGGCCGGCTGGCGCTGGCGCTGACCATAGTCGGTGCCAGCGATGCCCTTCCCGACCCCAACCCGGTGCTGGACGACCTGCTGCGCCTGACCCGCGCCCTGTCGCTGCCAGCCGGGACCGATGAACCGCAGGGCAGGGCGCAGGCATGAGAAAGGCGACCGGCGCAGCGGCGCTTGACCAGATCCTGCCTCGCAAGGAGGCCCGGGGTGTGCAGTCCATCGAGGTCGGAGGCCGCATCCTTGCGGCGCTGGCCGAAGCCTCGTGCCCGATGATGCTGAAGGATCTGGCCGCGTTGGCCGGGATCGCCCCGGCGCAGGCCCATGCCTATCTGCTCAGCTATCGCCGCATCGGGCTGGTCGAACAGGAAGAGGCGACGGGTCGCTATCAGTTCGGACCCCTTGCGCTGGACCTGGCCATCGGGCGGATGACCGACCTGAACCCCGACCTGATCGCCACCGAAATTGCGCAGGATCTGTCGCAGCGCAGCGGCATGACGGTCGCGATCGTCGCCTGGGGCGCCTTCGGGCCGGGGGTGATCGCGCTCGTGGAAGGCCAGCACCAGATCCACATGAACACCAGGGCCGGTACGATCTATTCGCTGACCGGAACGGTCTCGGGCCGGGTCTTCGCGGCCCATATGCCCGAACGGATCGTGCGGGACATGCTGCGCCTGCAGGCCCGGCCCGACATCCGCAGCGGCATCGTCGGGCAATTGCACGACTATCGGGTGTCCGAGATGGAAGAGATCCGCCGCAAGGGCTATGCCAGCTTCGATCCGCTGCCGGTGCCGGGCGTTGCCGCGATCTCGGCCCCGGTCTTCGATGACGTCGGCGGCATCCGGCTGGCGCTGACGATGATCAGCTCGGCCAAGCGACTGGGGCCCGAGGGATTGGCGCCGCAGGCCCCGACGCTGGTGGCCGCCGCGCGCCACCTGTCGCAGCAGCTGGGCCACGACCCGGCGGCGCGCTAGGCCCCTTGCCGCCGCGCCGACCGCCGCCGCAGCCATTCCACCGTCGACAGCAGCAGCACCGCCGTCACCATCATGAACAGTGCTGCCGCCGCGATGGCCGGGCTGACGTTCTCGCGCATCCCCGAGAACATCTGCAATGGCAGGGTCCGTTGCGATGGCCCGGCGAGGAAGAGCGAGGTGATCACCTCGTCGAACGAGATCGAGAAGGCGAAGACCGTCCCCGCCAGCACGCCCGGCAGGATCAGCGGCAGCGTGACCCGCCGGAACGCCGTCAGCGGCGGGGCGCCGAGGCTGAGCGCGGCGCGGAACAGCCGCTCGTCATAGCCCCTCAGCGTCGCGGCGACCGTGGTCACCACGAAGGGCACGCCGAGGCCGGCATGGACGAGGATCAGCCCGGCGAAGGTGCCCTGCAATCCCCAGCGGACGAAGGCCAGGTAGGTGCCGACCGCCAGCACGGCGATCGGCATCACCACCGGCATCAGGAACAGACCCATCTGCGGCGCCCGCCAGAAGGCGCGGGTCTTCGACAGGCCAAGCGCCGCCGCCGTCCCCAGCACGGTCGCGATCAGCGCCGCGCAGGTCGAGATGAAAAGCGAATTGCGGATCGGCGGCAGCCACTGGTCCGACAGCAGGATTTCCTCGATCCAGCGCAACGAGAAGCCGCGCATCGGATAGGTCAGGAAGTCGCTGTCGTTGAAGGCCAGCGGCGCCACGACCAGAAGCGGCAACACAAGGAAGACCAGCGTCGCCCCGCAGAACAGCCGGAAGACGCCGGCCCAGAGGATCTCGATCGCGCGCATCCTCAGCCCCTCACCATCCGCAGGCTGCGGCGCGCGGCCAGTGCTCCGTACAGCCCGCAGATCGCCAGCGTCATCACCAGAAGCCCGCTGGCCAGCGCGGCGGCGATGCCCCAGTTGCCGGTCTGCAGCGTATGGCTGGCGATGTTGTAGCTGATCATCTGGTCGCCCGCCCCGCCGAGGAGCAGTGGCACCACGTAAAGGCCCAATGTCATGGTGAAAACCAAGAGCGCCGAGGCGCCGACGGCGGGTAGCGTCTGCGGCACGTAGACTCGCCAGAACGCCTCGTAGGGATGGGCGCCGAGAGACGTGGCGGCGCGCATCTGCTCGGGTGGGATGCCGCGCATGGTGGCGTGGACTGGCAGGGTCACGAAGGGGATCATCACATGGATCATCGCAGCATAGACGGCGCCGCGGGTGAACAGCAGTTCCAGCGGCGCATCGACAGCGCCGAGCGCTAGCAGAAGCGTATTCAGCGGCCCGTCCTTCTGGAAGATGATCAGCCAGGAGGCGGTGCGCGCCAGAAGCGAGGTCCAGAATGGCACCATGACCAGGAAGACCATCAGCGCCGCCCGGCGGGCGGGCTGTTTCGAGATCATGTAGGCCAGCGGATAGCCGATGCCGACGGCCGAGGCGGTGACGACCAGGGCCATCCAGAAACTGCGCACATAGATCAGGCTGTAGATGCCCGGCTTCGGCTGGCCATCCTCCCAGCTTAGATCCGCGACGCGCCGATAATAGGCCGGGGTGTAGCGGTGCGACAGCTCGCGCAGCGCGTCCCAGACCTCGGGCCTGTGCCAGCGCCCGTCCTCGGCCAGCCGCTTCGCCGCCTCTTCCGGCGGCAGGTCGCGCACCACCTTGGCCGAGGCGATCAGCAGACTGCGCAGCCGCGGCTCGAAATAGTTCAGCGTGGAGCCGGCGGTGGCCACGGCCGTGCTGTCGGCTGCCCGAAGATCGATTGCCAGCAGCAGGAAGATCGCGTCGGAGGGCACCTCGGCGCCCCCTGCAAGCGCCCCCGTTACCCCCGGCAGCGTATCGACCACCGCATCCACCTTGAACGAGCGGAGCAGCATACTGCCGATGGGGTAGAGGAAGACAAAGCCCAGGAAGAGAAGCAGGGGAACCGTAAGCAGCGTCCGGCCGCCCTGCATCATCCGCCCCAGACGGAGGATGCTCGGCCCTGTACCACGCGCTGCTGCCACTCCTCCTGCTCCTCTTCCTGTCTGCGTCACTGCATCGCCCATTCCTGGAAACGAGCATTCAACGCATCACCGTTCTCGACCCAGAAGTCCGGGTCCAGAGGAATCGCACCCTTCAGGTTTTCCGGGGCCGAGGGCAGGAGCGAAATCCGTGCGGGGTCGACCAAAGCCGCCGACTTGGTGTTCGATACGCCATAGTCGTAGATATTCATGAACTCGGCCCCGGTTTCCGGCGTGGCCCATTTGGCCAGGAACTTCGTTGCCGCCTCGACGTTCTTCGACCCTTTCAGGATCACCCAGGCATCGCCGTAGAACTGCGAGCCTTCCCAGAGATAGCGGATGTCCTGACCCGAGGCATTGGCCCCCGACAGCCGGCCCGAGGGGAACATGGTCATCACCACGTCGCCCGAGGCCAAGAGCTGCGCCGGGGTGGATGACCCTTCCCAGAACACGGTCTGGTCCTTGATTGTGTCCAGCTTGGCGAAGGCGCGGTCCACGCCCTCTTCGGTGGCCAGCACGGTATAGATGTCGGCCGGGGCGACGCCGTCTGCCAGCAGGGCGAATTCCAGCACATGCTTCGGCCCCTTGCGGAAGCCGCGCTTGCCGGGGAATTTCTCTAGGTCGAAGAAATCCGCCCAGGAGGTCGGCGCGGCGGTCTGCTTGCTGCCGTCCCAGGCCAGGCCCCACGAGGCCAGAATGGTGCCGACGCCGCATTCGTTCGACCAGTCCGGCAGGAAATCCTCGCGCACGCCGATGGCGGACCAGTCGAGCTCCTCGAAGAGACCCTCCTCGCAGCCCTGACGCAGCTCTTCGGCCTCGACCTCGATCACGTCCCAGCTGGAGGCGCCGCCCTCGACCTGCGCGCGCAGGGTGCCGACGCCGCCGTTCCAGGTGTCCTCGACCACCTTGATCCCGGTCTCGGCGGTCAAGGGGTCGTAAAGCGCGGTGCGGAAGGCATCGGTGAAAGGGCCACCCCAGTTGACGACCGTCAGTTCCTGCGCCTGCGCGCCTGCGGCAAGGGTCAGGGCGAAGGCTCCGCCCAGATATCCGGCTTTCAGTCTCATGTGCGTCATCCCTGTTCTCTGTTGTCGTTTCACGGTTTTCGGCAGGCCCGCTATCGGCGGGGCTGCGGTCTTCAGCCGTCCTAGAACGGGCGGGTGGTCTGGATCACGTCCAGCGTGGCGCGCAGCCGGTCGCACAGGTTGTCGATCTCGGCCTCGGTGATGATCAGCGGCGGAGAGAGCACGACGGCATCCCCCGCCTCGCGCAGCGCCAGCCCGTGCCGGAGCGCCTCCTTGCGCACATCCGAGCCGATGGCGTGGCGCGGCAGGAAGCCAGTCTTCGTCGCCTTGTCCGACACCAGCTGCAGCGCGCCCATCATGCCGATGCCGCGCACCTCGCCCACCAGCGGGTGGTCGGCGAAGCCGGCCAGGCGGGCTTGCAGATGCCTGCCGACGCGGGCGGCATGGCCCATCACATCCTCCTCCTCGTAGATCTTCAGCGTCTCCAGCGCGACGGCGGCGCAGACCGGATGGCCCGCATGGGTCACGCCGTGCCAGAAGGCGCCGATCTCGTCCGACTGCCGCGCCATCACGCCAGCGATTTCCTCCGAAACCAGCGTCGCCGAGATCGGCTGCACCCCGGCGGCCAGCTGTTTGCCGCAGGTCAGGATGTCGGGCCGGATGCCGTAGACATCGCTGCCCCACCAGCTGCCCGCACGGCCGAAGCCGCAGATGATCTCGTCGGCGATGAACAGGATGTCGTGCTTGCGCAGGATCGGCTGGATCAGGTCGAAATAGCCCTTGGGCGGCAGGATCACTCCGCCCGAGCCGATCACCGGCTCGGCGATGAAGGCGCCGATGGTATGCGGCCCCTCGCGTTCGATCAGGCTTTCCAGGTTGCCGGCCAACCGGCGGGCGAAGGCCTCTTCGCTTTCGCCCTCCTGCGCATACTTCCAGTAGTGCGGGCTGTCGGTGTGGCGGGCGAAGGACAGCGGCAGGTCGTACTGGCGGTGCATGTTCGGGATGCCGGTCAGGCTGGATGAGGCCAGCGTCGTGCCGTGATAGCCCCCCATCCGGCCGATCACCTTCTTCTTCCGGTGCAGGCCGCGGGCGTTGTTGTAGTACCAGACCAGCTTGACCGCCGCGTCATTGGCCTCGGAGCCCGAATTCGAGAACAGCACCCGGCTCAGCCCCTCCGGCGCCAGCTCGATCAGCCTGTCGGCCAGCTGGATCGCCGCCTCATGCGAGCGGGAAAAGAAGAGGTGCGAATAGGGCAGGCGGTCGATCGCCCGCGCGGCCGCATCGCGCAGCCGGGGAACGGTGAAGCCCAGAGAAGCGCACCAGAGCCCGCTCAACGCCTCGATGTAGCGGTTGCCCGCCTCGTCGATCAGCCAGACGCCCTCGCCGCCGGCGACGATGAAGGGGCCCTCTTCGGCATGGGTCTTCAGATTGGTGCCGAGGTGGATGACATGGTCGATGTCATCCTGGCGCAGGCGGTTCGAGGCAGGGGTGTTCGTCATGGCTCTTTTCCGATGTCTGGCCGGGTCACGGGCCGTTTCTTGGCCCGTTATCCGGCAATGACCACACAATTTTCCGAGGGCAGCGACAGGTCCAGCGCATGTCCGCTGCGGATCTGCGCCGCATCGGCCAGAGGCACCTTGATCGACAGGAGCATCCCGGGAGTCACCTCGACCCCGCATTTGACGTGGTCGCCGTAATACATATGGCCGACGATCCGGCCCGAGACCCGGGTCGCCCCCGGCGGCGTCTCGGCGCCGCATGCGACGCCGATGCGTTCGGGCCTCAGGGCCACCACGACCGCGCTGCCGGCGGGCAGGGCCGAAGGGGCGGCGCGCAACTGCTGGCCGCCGATCTCGACCAGGCTTTCCAGGGTGCCGGGCCGGACCATCCTGCCGCGCAGGACGTTGTTTTCACCCAGGAATCCGGCGACGAATTCGTTGGCGGGGCGCTCGTACAGCTCTTCGGCCGTGCCCAGCTGGGCGATCCGGCCGTTGTCGAAGACGGCGACCCGGTCGGACATGGTGATCGCCTCGCCCTGGTCATGGGTGACATAGATCACCGTCACCCCCAGCATGGCGTGAAGCTGCTTCAGCTCCACCTGCATCTGTTCGCGCAGCACCCGGTCCAGCGCGCCCAGCGGTTCGTCCATCAGCACGATCCGCGGATTGAAGACCAGCGCCCGCGCGATGGCGACCCGCTGCTGCTGGCCGCCGGACAGCTGTGAAGGCATCCGGTCCTCAAACCCCTCCAGCCGCACCATGGCCAGCGCCCGGCGGGCAGCCGCCGCCTGGTCGCTGCGGGATTTGCGGCGGACGGCCAGCGGAAAGCAGACGTTCTCCAGCACCGTCATGTGCGGGAAGAGAGCATAGCTCTGGAACACCACGCCGATGTCGCGCTGCCAGGACGGGGTGGCGGTGATGTCGCGGTCCTGCAGTTCGATGACACCAGAGGTGGGCCGCTCGAACCCGGCCAGCATCATCAGGCTGGTGGTCTTGCCCGAGCCCGAGGGCCCGAGCAGCGTCAGGAACTCGCCCTCGGCGACGTCAAGGTTGAGCGTGTCGACGGCCAACTTGCCGCCGGCATAGGCCTTCCGCACATCGCGGAACCGGATGATCGGGGCCTTGCCGTCTGTCGCGGTCATCTGGACCAACTGGCAACCTCTCCTGTTTCGCCCACCTTCTCCGGCCGGGTCGCGATCCGATCTGCGCAAGATGGGCGCAGGTCTGCTGATGATTCATTTATGACTAACTAATTAGTAAATGCAATATGGATCTTTCGGGAGGTGCCCCGTCACCATCGCCGTATCGGTCCCTGCGCGAGGTTGCGCCTGTGTCGCGCTTTGGGGATCGCGCGCGGCGACCGATTGGACCCCACTCGCCTTCGTCGTCCACGATGAACTCGGCTACCCGGATACCTGACGACGGTCTGGGCTCTGGTTGCAACGATCAGCCTCGCGAATTCATCTTGTGAACTCAGCGTGATAGCTTGACGTCATGAGCAGGCCAGCATCCCCGAGCGACAAGAACCAGAACTGGTCGTCCTACAATGAAGCACGCAAGCGCCGGGGCTCGCTGACTATCTGGCTCGATCCGGCTATGAGCTGGGAAGTCCGTCCCCCCGCAGGCGCGGCCGCCAGCCCAACTACAATGACGTGGCGATCCAGAGCCTCAGCCCCGGAAATGCAGCTCTCCGTTCGACAGGCTCTCGCGGCGGAGGGGGATGTCGTAGACTGCGGACAGCCGCTCCGCCGTCATCACATCGCGCACCAGGCCGCTCGCCAGCACCTGACCCCGGCCGACCAGCAGGGCGGCGTCGCCCAGGGCGGCGGCTTGGTCGGGATCGTGGGTGGACAGGATCACTGCGGTGCCCCGTTCGGCCAAAGCCCGTATCGCCTGCCCCACCCGGATGCGGTTGGCGAAATCGAGGCTGGCGGTCGGCTCGTCCATCACCACGATCTGCGCGCCCTGCGCCAGCGCGCGGGCGATCAGGATCATCTGGCGCTGGCCGCCGGAAAGCCGGGTGATCTCTTCCCCCGCCAGCCCGGCGATGCCGAGGCTTTCCATCGCCGCCATCGCCAGCCAGGTTTCCGCCCGGCCGGGGCGGGCGAAGGGGCCGAGATGCGCCGAGGCGCCCATCAGCACCAGGTCGAGGGCGCGGAAGGCGAAGGGCGTGGTCAGCGCTTGCGGCACATGGGCCAGCACCTGCGCGACCTCGGACCGCGGTATCCCGGCCAGCGGGCGGCCCGCGAGCAGGATCTCGCCCGCCAACGGGGGCAAGAGGCCCAGAAGGGTGCGGAAGAGCGTGGTCTTGCCCGCGCCATTGGGCCCGAGCAGACACAGGATCCGCCCCGGCCCAAGCGACAGGTCGATGCCGGACAGCACCGCGCGCCCGCGATGGCCGACGCCAAGGCCGCGGGCTTCCAAAAGCGGGCTCATTCCGCCCATCCCCGGCTGCCTCGCGCCAGAAGCCAGACGAAGACCGGCGCGCCGAGGACGGCAGTCAGGATGCCCAGGGGCACCTCCATTTGGGCCAGGGAGCGGGCGGCGGTGTCGACCAGCACCATGAACGCCGCGCCGATCAGGGCGGCGGCAGGAAGCAGCCGGTCGAAGCGCGGGCCGGTCATCAGCCGCGCCATATGCGGCACCATCAGCCCGATCCAGCCGACGACTCCGGCCATGGATACCGCTGCCGAGGTCATCAGCGTGGCGCAGGCGATGATCAGAAGGCGCAGGCGCGTGGCCTCGACCCCCAGGGTCTTGGCTTCGTCGTCGCCAAGCGCCAGAAGGCCGATCCGCCAGCGCAGGAGGACAAGCGGCAAGAGCCCGATCAGGATCGGCGGCAGGGCAGCGGCGACATCTGCGCGCTTGGCTCCGGCCAGGCTGCCCATCAGCCAGAAGGTGATGGCGGGCAGTTGCTGCTCGGGGTCGGCCATGAGCTTGACGAGCGAGATGCCGGCACCGGCCAGCGCCCCGACCGCAATGCCGCAGAGCACCATGACCAGCACCTGCCCGCCGCCGCGGAGCGAGAGCGACAGGCCCAGCACCAGCCCGACGGTGGCAAGGCCGGTGGCAAAGCCGGTCAACTGGATCATCAGCACCGGCAGGCCGAGAAGGATGCCGAGAACCGCTCCGAACCCCGCCCCCGCCGAAACGCCAAGGATATCGGGCGAGACCAGCGGATTGCGAAAGGCGGTCTGGTAGGCCGCCCCCGCCGCCGCGAGCGCGGCGCCCACCAGCGCCGCCGCAAGGACGCGCGGCAGGCGGATGTTCCACAGCACGGTGGAGGCCTGGGTGTCTCCGCCCCCGGCCAGCACGGCGCCGATCTGGCGCAGCGACAGCGGGAAGGGTCCGATCACCACCCCTGCCAGCAGCGCGGCGACAAGGCCCGCCAAGAGCAGGGGCGCAAGCCGCCGTTCAGTCACCCAGAAGCGCCGAAACCGCAGCCTCGTCCAACTTCACGCCGTAAAAGAGGTCGTAGAAGCCAGCCACGTCCGCCCGCAGGTCGCCCTTGGCATGGTCGGGATAAAGCTTGTGCGCCAGCCATTTCAACCCGATCAGCCGGTTGACCGAGGGCGGACGATCGATGAAGCCGAAGGGCGCCGCCGGGGCCAGGTAGACCCGGCCATTCGCCACCGCCGGGATGCCCTGCCACTC
Source organism: Tabrizicola sp. (assembly GCF_036781545.1). GTDB lineage: Bacteria > Pseudomonadota > Alphaproteobacteria > Rhodobacterales > Rhodobacteraceae > Tabrizicola. The sequence continues at coordinate 6 of NZ_DAIQAT010000020.1, read as the reverse complement.
CGGCAT
>NZ_DAIQAT010000019.1:0-38010 GCF_036781545.1 Tabrizicola sp. | reverse complement strand
GCCCGGACTGACGCGGGGTTGCGCGCCAGAGGCCGAACAGGCTTAGGGGATTGTCCGTCGAAGGGATGGCACACGGGGTGGGAGCCACCTGGGGCCTTTGCAGAACCCATCCTTCCTTGCCAAAGCAACGGGGTTGATGGCCTTATTCAGAATCGACCAATCGGCCCAACCCGACCTCATCTACCCTGCCCTATCGGTGTGCGGTGCACGAGAGTTGCGATATCGCGACCGGACGGCTATTCCGGATGGATCATTCAGGACACGAGGAACCAAATGGCTGATTTCAAACTCGAGGCGATGTCGCTCAAGGAACTGCGGCAACTTGAAAGGGATGTCGCCAAGGCGATTTCCGGTTACGAGGACCGTCAAAAGGCCGATGCTCGCGCCAAACTGGATGCGATGGCCAAAGAGATGGGCTTCTCACTTTCCGATCTGATGGGAATGGGTAGGAAGAATACCCGCTCTCCGTCGGTTGCAAAATACCGTCACCCTGAGAATGCGGCGCTCACCTGGTCTGGCCGTGGGCGCAAACCGCAGTGGTTTTCCGCTCATGTAAATTCCGGCAAAGACCCGAACGACCTGGCGATCTGACAGCACCGCCAGGAAGTGCTGGGTCAATCCTGCCCTGATGCCTCAGCACTAGGAAACTCGAACCTTGTCGCCTCAGCCGTCGGACCCATGACCCGTGTCGGCAGATTTGGTGCGGGGGCATGACCTCGGTGATGCCCCTTCACAAGGACGACTTTTCCGCTGCGATAGTGTCGCTCATGCTCGGCAACCCAATGGCGCACGGGTCCATTGCGCGCGTCCTGTGATTGGCGTTCGAATTCAAGTCGAGCGGTCCTTTCGGCCATATGCGCTGCTGCCTGAGGGCCGATCCGGATCGTCAGATGTGATTTCTGGGCGCCAAGAATCCACGACTTGCCAAACTTCCGGGCAGTCTTGGTGTCCTTGGGGGAGAAGGTCTCGGTCTCCGTAGGGATGATCCCACTCAGATCTGGTGAGACCAGCATGGCAAAGAGTGCCAAAGGTATGAACAGGTCATACCCGGTTTCAACTTGATGCAGATAGCGCAAGTCGTTGATCACTTGGCGCGTTGCGCCGTTCTTCATTCGGAACTCGACCATGGAGGGACTAAGCTCGACTTTGACATCGTCGTAGTTCAGCTCTCCTGCTGGCGTACGCTTCACAAGCAAAGCGCAGATCGGGTCGATGACGTGGGTCCCCTCGCGCTTATGGAACATCGTGATGCGGAGATGGCGTTCGTCGCGGTCATCAAGCAGGTAGCCGCGCAGGCCGGTGCCGGACGGCTTGTCGTCGTATGTGGTCACAGGTGAAGCGCGCTCAAATCGAGCGACACCTAATTCGCGATCGTCGAATTCCACCCAAACGACGGAAGCGGGGAGCTTCACTTCACCAAGGATCGCCATGGCCGGCAGTCCGGTTTCGGCTGCCTCTTTGGCGACAGCATCGTGAAGCGTGTCGGCGTAGGCGGCCGACAAATGATCGAGCAGATACACTTTCGCCTGCTGCAACGCGTCGAGCGCGTACATACGAAACTGTCGTAAATCCTCGGAGGGCGTGAAGTGCCAGACCAAATCGTCCTTGGGCGTCGTCTTGCCCGCGAGCGACAATCCATACAATGCAATCAATGCTTTATAGAGCATTCTATCGGACCCCGCGCCGTCTTGATCAGCTTCCGAGAAACACCTGCGACGATCAAAAGATTTTAAAGGAAGCCCCGCAGAACACCTGTCGGTTCTTCCGACCTGTCGACCGGAAAGGGTGACCGGCAATAGGCCCGGATTGGACCCCTGCCCCGACGCCGAGCCCTCGGCAATACCGTGGGCATCATGCCCACGGGTCGACCTCAGCGATCACCGGAACCTCGTCGCCATCGATTTCATCGGCGGGGACGGCGCCGAAGGTTCCATCCCCTGCCTGGAAGACGACGATCGAGACCATGAGCGTGGCGGCGAGGGAGGCGGCGAAGGCGTGAGCATCTTTGCGGGACATCTGTTTGGCTCCTGTCTTGGAGGCGGGGGACCATCCCCCGCGCGACAGGACCCCGCAGGCCCGAAGACTGGCTGACATCACCGGGTGCGTTCGGCTTGCCCGAATCCACCCGGCGGCACGGGCTCGCCCGTAGTCCGACCCCTCGCGGGTTGATCTCGAGGACAGGATTCGGGGCAAGGAAGGGAATGGCGAGCGGGGGATGGTACCCCAACGTCAGGAGCCGGTTGTCCCGCCGATGCCTGGAACGCCGCCATCCTCCCGGGCAGGCTCTTGGTTGAAGACCTGCGTCTTTGGGGATGGATCCTGTGGCGCCCCGGGCATCGCGGGACGAGGGTGTGGTCGGTGAGAGGCCCGCCCTTCGGCAGGCCCCTCACGCATTGTCAGGGCTCAGGCGGCCAGGTCCGCGCCCCCTGCACTTTCGCCGTCCTTGGCAGCGACGATCTCAAGCCGCGCGTTGCGATAGCCCTCCCGCGCGATCCAGAGCTCCGCCGCGGTAATCGACTCCGCCAGATGCAGCAGCTCGGTGTTGCCACCGAAGTCGAGGAGCACGCGGACCTGCCCCGGCTGCGGTTCCTCCGCCACCTCGAAGATCAACCGGCTGTCCGCCGAATGGCTGCGCATGATCGTGACAGGATCACCCCGTCCGAGGAGAAGTTCCCTTCATGCAGCGTGAAGGAGGCCGGAGCGGTCCAGGTCGGATAGGCCCGCGGCGGTTCCTTCTTCACGAGACGGCCAATGCCGTTCGAACGCTCCCAGGCCGCAAGCTTCTTGGTGAACCGAGCCGGCGGCTTGGGACTGCCGTCGGTGTAACGGATCAGCGCCCCGAGTGGGGCTGTGTCGATGATGGTTGTTGCAGACATGATTCCTCATCCCGCTTGCGAGGCGTTGCATTCATCATATTGATATTTCTGTGCTTTTATTAGAATGAGGGCGGGTTTCCCCGCCCCTGGATGGCTCAGATCACTCCGCTGCCATCATCGATGCAGCGGTCTCCGGCAGATCGGCCGTCAGGAAGGCTGGGAGATCGACATCCTCGGGCTGGCCCGCGTCCTCCCCCTGCCCTTCTGCAGTCTCCTCGCCGTCGAGTGCGACCAGATCAGCCCGGCGCAGGACCTCGGGCAACCAGCGGCTCCCCTTGAGGAGCCGCTCGGCCTCGGCGGCCATCTCGCCCTTCTTCAGATGATCGAGAAGCTGCGCAGTCCCCTCCCCCTTCGCCTCGCGCACGGCCTCGAGGATCCGGGCCTTGGGCACGCGGTTGAGATAGCCATCGACCGTCGGCTCCCAGCCCGCTTCGACCATGTCGAGATCCACCGCCCGCGCCACGAGATCGGCATGCGCCATGCGGCGGGTCAGGCCGCTGGCGGAGATGCCCGCCCCATAGGGGTTCACTTTCTCATGGAGCGCGTTGATCCCGAAGCTGAGGCAATGCGCCAGAAGCGCGAGACGGCTGCTCTGGTCGAGAACTGTCAGATAGTCCCAGAGCGCAGCATCATCGCCGAGAGGCAGATCGGCCTCCCAGGCTGCGTGACGTTCATCGACCAGTTTGGCCACGACGCTGTCTTTCAGATCGGGCGCCTGCGCCGACATGTAGAAATGGCGGACCGAGGCTTCGAGGCAGCTGCCCGAGGCCGAGGAGGTGCGGAAGGTGTCCGTCACCAGCTTCAGGAGCAGGATCGTCAGCGCGACATCCGGCGACCGCCCGATGGCCTCGCGCAACGCCAAGGTCCGGTGAGCGGTCAGTTCCATGACCAGCCGTTCGGGCAGCGGCTTCTGAGCGCCGTCATCTTCCTCCTCGGACAGATCCGCGCCGATCGGCTGCCCACCCGAGGTGATGACGGTGCCTGCGGCGGAGGCTGCAGAGGGCGTCCAGCCAGAACCCCCGACATCACCCCCCTGCCCCATGGCATCCGCACCAGCACCCTCCTGGACCGCGGTCTCCTCGCGCGGCTCGTCCTCGGGCCGTATATAGCCGCGATAGACGGCGAGGCTGCCGTCCCGATCCAGCGTAACGAAGACGCCCGCGCACGCAACCTCGGCCGGGTCGTAGATCAGCGGCCGCTGTTCGAGCGCCTCCATCGCGATCTCGAGCTGACCGAGCCGGGCATCGATCTCCTCGGGGTACTCGTCCTCGCCAGAGTATTCCTCTTCAAGCGCCCGATACTCGGCCAGCAGTGCCGTGTGAGACGCGCTTTCCTCGTCGGTCATCGGCGTTGGATCACCGGCCAGTCGCCGAAGCCCGTGGCTGTAGCCATAGGGCAGATCCGTCGCCGCCTCGATCCACTTCCAGCCCTCTGAAGCCAGCGCTTCGGCTTCCGCCTGAAGCTTCTGGGTGACCAGCCGATCGATGAGGGCAGGGTCCTCCAGCCAGCCGCCCTCATCGCCTTGAAAGAGGTCGCGCAGAACGATACCGCCCGCCGCCTCATAGGCATCGACGCCGACGAAGACCGCGCGACGATCCGAGGCCCGGACCGAGGTTTCCGTCAGCATGCGCCGGATGGCGTAAGGCTCCTTGTTCCATGAGTTCTTCACCGCATCCCAGGCCTGGACCTGACGCGCATGATCCCGGCTCAACGTGAAGGCCATCAGCTGTTCAAGCGTCATGCCATCTTCGGCATAGACCTCCAGCAGGGCAGGGGCCACGGCGGCGAGTTTCAGGCGCTGCTTGACGATCTGTGGCGTCACGAAGAAGGCGGCCGCGATCGCCTCCTCGCTCTGACCCTTCTCGCGCAGGGCCGCGAACGCACGGAACTGGTCGAGCGGATGCAAGGCGACGCGCTGCATATTCTCGGCCAGCGAGTCGTCCTCGGCCAGAATGTCGGACGCGGCATCCCGCACGATGCAGGGGATCGGCGCCGTCTTCGCGAGCCGCTTCTGCTTCACCAAAAGCGACAGCGCCTGGAAGCGGCGGCCACCGGCCGGGATCTCGAACGTTCCGGTCTCGTCTCCATCGGCATGAAGCACAGGCCGGACGTTCAGGCTCTGCAGGAGTCCGCGCCGGGCGATGTCCTCGGCCAGTTCCTCGACCGAGACGCCGGCCTTGATGCGCCGCACGTTGGACTGGCTCAGCACAAGCTTGTTGAAGGGGATGTCCCGCGAGGGGGACAGGATGATGCTCTGGGTAAGTTTCGCCATCAGATCTTCTCCACGACGGGCGTCGGAAGCCACTCTCCCGATCTCACTTCCCGTCACCCCTCAAACCGCCAACCTTTCCCTCTCTGATCGGCTGATTGACCGTCGCGGCTCGGCCCCTATGCTTCGATTCGGACCTCACGCACGCTCGGATCAAATTGGTGCAGCGCCGCCAGCAATTTCTCGCGCAGGTTCGTGCTGACGTAGGTCGCGTGAAACCTCGTTGGGGCGGCCAGCGTCAGGCACTGCGCATCGCGGCCCGCCTCGGTCAGCGCATGCAGCCAAGCGCCGTACGTGGCCGCATCTTGGGCGCAAAGCCAGCGTTGCGCCGCCGACCACAGCGAGCCATCCGCCACCGGTGCCGCAACCGCGCGCAGTGGCACCACGTTGGACGACCCCTGCCCAACCGCTTCCTGCGGCTCCAGCCGCGCGATGAAATCCTCGCCGATCAGCGGCCAAGCCGGGCGCGTGTCCTTCAGCATCCGGTTCAGGTCCATCCCGTAGACACTGACCCGTCCCCGTGCACCCTGCCGCTTCAGCACCAGCCAGCCCTGTGCCCGCAGCCGCGCCATCTCGCGCTTGACCGTGCGGTCGTCTACCGACCAGAGCCGCGCGATCTCACCCTGCCCCATCGTCATCTCGTCGCGCTGCCAATTGTAGCGGGTGGTGATCAGCGCCATGATCCGCAGGACCTGCCGTTGGACGTGCTTGTCCTGGGACAGCGCGAAGGCCATTAAGGCCGACAGGATGTCATATTTCCGCGATGCGGCCTCGCGCCCGACGGGCCGGGGAAGCAGCATGTCTCTCTCCTGTCCTCCGCCGGGCCGGTGGAGTGGCCCAGACTGCCTCGATCTCTGTGGCCCTTCCTTGGGCTCTTTCCCGGCGGGGCGCCTCAACTCAACGCTCTTTACCGAATGATCGCCATTTGCGTCCATGTTTCCGATTCTGTCAAGAGCCGAGGGCGACAGCCACCTCCTTGATCCAAAATCCATTTCGAAGAAATCGGGTATCAATGGTATTAGGGGACGTCTTAGCTGTCACCCAATCGAACAGAAATGTCCCCCAATATGCTGTAGAACGCTTGGTCGTGTCCCCCAAATACCAGCTTCTCTGCCGGGTGCCTGTTCGTTCCCGCTCCCCACCCGATTCGCGCCTATCCCCCTGCCTGCAGGCCAGAATCTTCCCCGCGGGGAAGGTTTGTCTGATGATAACTTCGCTTTTGCATTCCTGGCAAATTCGGCGTATTTCGAAAATCAGCAAGGATTTACGTTTGAACGAGGCGCATATGTACACGCATGAAGATCTCGCCCGGCTGCAGGCCCAGTCACTCAAGATGCAAAGCTGGATCCGCCAGCAGACCTTCAGCCCGGAGAACCAGAAGACCCTCCGCCGCTTTTCCTCGTGGGAGGTGGCCGAGCTGATCTTCCAGATCAACCAGTCCACCTTCCGCGGCCGTCTTGCCGCCGAGCCGGACCTTCCCGGCGGGGAAGTCGAACCGGATGGCCGCCAGCGCTGGTTCTCGCTCGACGAGATCAACGAACTGCGCCGCAAGATGAAGATCAACCGCAAGACCCTGATGCCCCCCCGCCCCGCCGGGAAGCGGGCCTTCCGGGCGGCGGTCGCCAACTTTAAGGGCGGGGCCGGTAAATCAACCGTGGCCCTTCACTTCGCCCATGCCGCCGCGCTGGACGGCTACCGCGTCCTCCTTGTCGACTTCGACCCGCAGGCCACCCTGTCGCACTCAATGGGCCTCAACGACGTGGCCGAAGACTACACCGTCTGGGGCATCATGGCCCGCGACCTGATCCGCGAGACGGACCGGATGAACGCCGCCACCACCGGCGCGGCCTCTGGCACCGCCCTGCCCCGCCGCACTATCCCGGCCAGCATCCGCGACTTGGGTCTAGGTGAACTGCGGCACGGCGACTTCATCAAGCCCACCGCCTGGTCTACCATCGACATCGTCCCCTCCTGCGCCAACGCCGCATTTGTCGAATTCGCCTCCGCCCAGTACCGCCACCTCAACCCCGAATGGTCCTTCTTCGCCGCCGTCAGCCGTTACCTCGACGGCCTCGGCGACGACGACTATGACCTAGTGATCTTCGACTGCCCGCCCGCCATTGGCTACCAGTCGATGAACGCGGTCTTCGCGGCCGACATGCTGTATATCCCCTCTGGCCCCGGCTACTGGGAATACGACAGCACCACCAGCTTCATCGGTCAGTTGTCCGAGGCGCTTGCCGACCTCTCCGGCTTTGGCCCGACCTTCCCCGCGGGGAAGGTTTCGCTGCCGAAGGCCTTTGCCGACGTCCGCTTTCTGATGACCCGGTACGAACCCGGCAACGACCTGCATCGCGCGATGTTCGAAGCCTTCCGCAAGGTTTTCGGCCCACATGTCGCCGAACACCCGATCGAGATGACGCGCGCCGTCGAGCAATCTGGCCGCTTCCTCTCCTCGGTGTACGAGATCGACTACCGCGAGATGACGCGCGAGACCTGGCGCCGTGCCCGTGCCAGCTTCGACCGCGCCTATGAGGAATTCAGGGCCAGCGTGCTGGCCGCCTGGGACAAGATCTGAAGGGGGCCGCGATGACCAAAAAGCGCCGGATGTTCGACATCGACCTGCCCGCGGATGGCGGGACCGGGGCAGAAACCTTCCCCGCGGGGAAGGTTTCTGATCCGCCCACCCGGCGCGGCCCGATGGCGGCGGCCATCTCGGAAACCGTCGATGCCACCCGCGAACGGCAAGAGATCGAGGCGCAGATCCGCGCCGAGAACGACACCCTGGCGTTTGAACACGTCCGCCTGAAACGGCTGGGCCTGGTGGTCGAACTGGTGCCGCTGGACCGGATCGACATGACCAAGCTGGTCCGCGACCGCAAGAAGAGGCCCGACTTCGAACTGGCCGACCTCAAGGCCTCGATTGCCGAACTTGGCCTGTCGAACCCGATCCGGCTTGAAGCCGGCGACAACGGCCGGTTCGAACTGATCCAGGGCTTCCGCCGCCTGTCGGCCTACCGCGAGCTGCTGGACGACACCGGCGACACCGACCGTTTCGGCGCGATTCCCGCCGCTGTCAGCCCCCAGGGCGAGGATTTGGAATCGCTTTACCGCAAGATGGTGGACGAAAACCTGGTGCGGAAGGACATCTCCTTTGCCGAGATGGCGATGCTGGCACTGGACTATGCCAGCGATCCGGGCACCGCGACAAACGACCCCGACAAGGCGGTGGCGGTGCTGTTCAAATCGGCGGGCTACCAAAAGCGCAGCTACATCCGCACCTTCATGACGGTGGTCGACCGCCTGGGGTCTGACCTGCTGTATCCGCAGGACATTCCGCGCGCGCTTGGCCTTGCCCTGGCGCGGCGGCTGGAGGAGGTGGACACCCTGGTGCCCATGGTCCGCGCCGAGCTGAAGGGATGGGACAACAGGTCTGTCGCCGACGAACTGGGGGTGCTTCGGCGCCTTGCAGGCGCGGGGGCCGAGGGGGACGAGATCGCCCCGTCCCCCACGCCGGCGCCAAAAGCGCAGGCGCCCGCCAAGGCCAAGACCAGCTTTCAGTTCGACCGCAAGGATGGCCGGGGCCGCTGTGTCGCTGCGGTTGGCAAGCTGGAAATCCAGCTGAACCGCGACTTCACCACCATCGACCGGCGGCGGCTGGAACAGGCGGTCCGGCTGATGCTGGACCAGCTGGACGGATAGGGCAGGGGTGAAAACCTTCCCCGCGGGGAAGGTTTTGCGCGGTACGGACAGGGTGCAGCCTGCGACGTGAACCTTCAATCGCCCAGCAGATCCGCCGCCGGGTTCTCGCTGATCTCTACATCGCCATAGTATTTCTGGGCCTGCACCGCCGACCGGTGCAGGCTCAATTTCATCGCCGCGGCCAGAGGCGCGCCGTCCAGCGCGGCCTGGGTCAGAAAGCCCGCGCGCAGGCCGTGCGGCGTGGCAAACCCCTCGGGCAGACCTGCCAACTGCAGCCTGTAGCGGAGGATTGTCCGCAGCGCATCCGACGCGAGACGCCGGGGCAGGGGCCGGTCGGCCTTGCTCACTGGGCGGAACAGCGGGCCGTCCTTCAGTCCTGTGACGTCCAGCCAATGGACGACGGCCCGCGCGCCACGTCCTTTCAAGGGCAGTTTCGGGGCGTGGTCCCGCTTCGTCGTCTTGGTCTCCAGAAGCCGAATCCAGAGGAGGCCCTTGGTCTTGAAGTCGTCTCGGCCAATATCCTCGACATTCAGCCCCGAAACCTCCGACCGGCGCCGTCCGCCACTGGCGAAGGCAAGCATCAGCATCGCGCGGTCCCGGATGCCGCGATGGCTGTCGTCGCAGGTGGCGAGCAGGGCCTCGAGGATGTCGCGGGTAACCGGCTTCGGCGACTTAGGGGTGCGCGGTTTGGCATTGGCTCGGCGGGCTTTCTGTCGAGCCTGCTGAACGAGCGGGGTTGAGAACGGCGAGGTCAGGTTGCGCATCCGGTGGAAGGCCTGCCACGAGGCGATCCGGCGGTCGAGCGTGGCCGGGGCGGGACAGGTCAGCGCGATGCGTAGGCCGATCGCGATCAGTTCCAGAGCGACGTCCTGTGCCGGGCCGGGCCTTTCCGTCAAGTCCTGGGCATGGTCGAGGATGAAGCGCAGCGCCACTTTCTCCTCTTCCGGCCAGGCCAGCGGCCGACCGAAGGCGGCCATCTTCCAGGCGGAAATGTAGGCCAGGTCCCGTTCCCAGGCGCGCAGCGTGTTGGGCGGCGTTCCCCGCCGGTAAAGCTCGGTCAGGGCAGCTTCGTCTGCATCCGAGAGCTGGGCGTAGGAGGGCAGGGCGAGGGTGGTCATCCTGCGCCTTTCTGCAAGAGGCGGACCAGCATGTGGCGCTGGTGATCCTGCCCGCCGAAGAAAAGGGCCAGCACCCGGATCTCGCGCCTGTCGGAATCCGGGATGAACCAATAGATCGCGCTGTCGAGCGCGAGATGGCGCAAGCCCGGCAGCAGGTCGTCCCGCGCCGTGCCCCGGAAGGGGGCGGCCGCGAGCCGCTCGGCCGACGTGATGATCGCCTCAATCCGGGCCTCGGCGTGCTGGCGCGCCTCTGCGGGGCTTTCGCCGAAGCCCCGGTAGGCCTCGGTCAGATGCGCTTCGATCAGGGCGAGGTCCGCGACGGCGTCTACGGCGAAGACAACGGTCCAGACCGGAGCGGTCATTCCGACGTCGTGCTGCGTCGGGCGGCAAGGCGCTGGCGCAGATCATCGCCGGTCACGAATGGGCCTGCAGACCGTTCGGACAGCAGAGTGCGTAAGGCGGCGCGGTCGGCCTGGGCGTCGGCGTCCTGCTGGCGCAGGAGGTCGAGCCCCTGCTGCACTACCGCGCTGACCGAGGGGAAACGACCGCCTTCGACCATGGCCTTGGCAAAGGCGTGCTGGTCGTCGCGGAGCGAGATGGAACTCTTGATGGTCATGAGGGCCTCCTTCGCAATAGTATGACCTGGTAGTACCGATATGGCAAGATGGATACCTTTACTGCGCAGATTGCGTGGCCAGTCTGGCCGGATTCCGGTCTGATCTCAATAGTCATGATAAGGCATACTTATCGTGAGTAATGAGTGCGGCGCACTTTCTCTTCGGTAGAGCGCAAAATCATGTAATAATGCGAGTATGATAAACAGAAACCCAGTCACCACTGGAGATGGTCCTGACCTTGTCGGCCCCTATGACCGCGTCGAAGCCGAAGAGCCGTGGTTTCTTCCCGACGAGACCGACGAGGACAGTTCACCGCTGCCGAAAGCGCCCGAAGCGGGTCTGGTTCCAACCGCCGACTGGCGCGAGGCCGAAGCCGGACTGGCGGCAGAACTGGCGGACTGTGCCTTTGATGCGGGGCGCCTGGCTGAAAGGCTGCGACGGGCGGGGCAGGGGGCGGTGCAGCGGCTGGCGCTGGAAGAGGCCGCGGCGGTCAGCTGGTGGACCGGCGACCGGATCGGGGCTGACCGGCTGGCGCTCTGGCTCTCCTGGCGGATCGGCGCGGCAGAGAAAGGGGGCGAGGCGCTGGTCCGCACCGCCTGGGCCGCCCGGCGGCTAGCGGCGCCCCCGTCAGCCGGGGTCGGGGCGACGGTGGCCGATCTTCTGGGCGAGGCGGGGCGCGGCGATGCGGGCTTTGCCGGTGACGTCGCCGCGGCACTGGCCGGGGTGGCGGATCTGTCGCCACTGGTCCGGGGTTGCGCGGGATTCCATCTGTGGCGCAGCCTCGACGAGCGGCCCGAACACCTGCGCGGGCTGGAGGCGGCGGTGCTGGGCGCGCGGCTGGCGGGGCAGGGGAGGAGGCTGGCCTTCTTGCCGCTGGCCCTGACAGGCTTCGGCGCGTTGACCGCCTCGGGCCCGCCCGAACGGCGGCTTGCGGCCTGGATGCAGGGGGCGCATCGCGCCGTGCTGGCCGCGCTGATGACGCTGGAGCGGGTTGAGGTTTGGCGGCAGCTGGCCACGGCCGAGACTGATGATCTGCAGGGCCGCACGCCCGCCCGGCTGGTCGCGGCGCTGGCGGCCCACCCGTTGCTGGGCGCAGCGGAAGCCGAGGCGGAAACCGACGCCAGCCGCGCGGCTGTGCTGCGCAACCTCGACCTGCTCCAGCAGCGCGGATTGATCCGTGAGGTCACAGGGCAGGGACGGTTCAGGGTCTGGGCGGCGAAGGTGTGAGACGGGAAGGGGGCAGGGGCTTTGCAGTGACTGTGTTGAAAGGCGCTGACTGAGGTTTAGCCCCGTTCCAGCGCCACGGCGATGCCTTGGCCCACGCCGATGCATATGGCCGAAAGGCTGCACCGCCCCCCGGTCAGCGCCAGTTGCAGGGCCGCCGTCCTGGTGATGGTAGAGAGCGCCCGTTTCTCAGCAGGGCTGGCACATCGCCCTGCTGAAGCCGGCGCAGGACGAGCCCACAGGAGGGGAAGGCGGTCAGCCCGCGGTTCCGGCTTCGATGAAGGCAGTCAGCAAGTCCTGCACTGGCGCGCGCATCGGCTCGTTCCGGCGGTGGAAGGCGATGATAGAGACCTCGGGCATGTCCCTGATCGGACGCGAGACCAGCCCCCGCATCCCGTAATCGCGCGCCGTCATCGCATCGACGATCCCGACGCCACCGCAGGCCCGCACCATGCTGCAGACATTGGCGCAGAAGGGCACGGCGCAGGGGTTCGTAGCTCAGCCCCTGTGCGACGAAGGCGGTGCGGATCGTGCTGCCCATCGGCGACCAGTCGGCATTGTAGCAGACCAGCGGATGCGCGGCGATCATCGCGCAGGTCAGCACCGCGGCCTGCGCCAGCGGATGATCCTCCGGCACGATGGCGACCAGCGGAATCCGCCCCACCGCATGGGCCTGGAATTCCGCCTTGGGCGGCAGCGCCATCTGCAGGCCGATGTCGGCGTCCCCGTTGCGCAGGTCGTCCTCGGGGGAATGGACCCGCAGGACGATGCGCTTCTGCCAGTTCTGGTATCCGGCGCGGATCAGGATCGGACCGATGAAGCTTTTCACCAGCGCCGGCGTGGCCGAGATCGCCACCGGCTTTTCCGCCAGATCGGGCTTTGTTGCACAAATCCTCTGATGGGATTCATCCTGCGAATCCAGGGTTGTAGGTGTACGGCATGAGCAGACCGACACCCCCTACCTACAAGACCATGAACTGGCCGGCCTACAATGAAGCGCTGAAGCGCCGTGGCTCGCTGACGATCTGGTTCGATCCGGCCATGACATGGGAAGGCGCGCCCACCGGCAGGCGGGGCCGTCAGCAGACTTACAGTGACGCCGCCATCCAAACGTGCCTGTCCATGAAGGTGTTGTTCGGCATGGCGTTACGGCAGACGACGGGGTTTGTTGAAAGCCTGCTGCGCCTGGTGGGTCTCGACTGGGGCGGTGCCCGACTTCAGCACGCTATCGCGTCGCCAGAAGACCCTGGCGGTGAACATCCCGTATCGTGGCTCGGATGGGCCGTTGCACCTGCTGATCGATAGCACCGGGATCAAGGTCGAGGGCGAAGGCGAGTGGCCTGGGTAGGAGGACTGGACGTGATCTCGTTCAAAGGTGCTCAGTTCCCCAAGGATGTGATCCTCTTCGCGGCCTTCTTCTACGTCCGCTTTACCGTGTCGTATCGCGACTTGGGGGAAATCCTGGCCGAACGCGGCGGGCAGGTGGACCATGCGACGATCAAAAGCTAAGCCACCACCCAGCAACAAAAAAATGGCCGCATCAGAAGCGGCCATAGTCAATGCATACGCTTTGTTTTACTGTCTTGCTAGATCCTCCATACTTACATTTCCGCTACAGGCGCGCGCTTCGGCGCGGGCCGAAACCAGAAATTCGCTGCGATCAGAAGCACAGGCGAGGCAAATCGGCTGATGGTCCGCTGAGGGATCCCGATCCATCTCATGTGCGATATAGGCCTGGTTGCAATGGTGGCAGCGGATGCGGGCTTCCCAGGGGTCATCGACCTCTTTGCGGGGATCGCCGGGCCGCTCCTCAACAAACCAGTTGCGCTGTGCGATCATCAGGGATGCGGCATAGATCACCACCGCGATGCCCAGCGTGACCGGAGGGGCCCAGATCCCGCCGAAACTGCCGCCGAAGATCATCATCAGACAGCCGGTGGCAGAGGCAATGACCCAAGCACCAAGCCCGCCGGGATTGATCAGTGGCACCCGGCCGGGCCGGAACTCCAACTGATCCGGCCTTATGCCCCGCAGGCTGCACCAGGCGATATGGGTCATGGCAACGCCCACCCAGGCAACGATGATCACGCCCTGAAATTGCAGCGTCAGCAAGAGATAGCCAAAGACATTGGTCAGCATGATCAGAAAGATCACCACGGTCATGATCCCTACCCAGACTGTTCGCGGCCAGGAAATCTTGAACGCCCGGGCGAAGAAGTTCTGCATATTGGTTGAGGAGAGGTAGAAATTGATCGTGTTGATCCTAGTCTGACTGGCCCACACCAGAAGCACGCCGAAGGGCCCCATCAGGGCTACGATGCCGATGATCGCCGAGGTCTCGCTTAGCTCGCCCTCAATCGGGATGGTGAAGGTAATGAACATCCCCACCGCGCCATTGATCAGCAGTGTTACCACGTAAAACGGGATTCCGAAGGTGACGCTGCCGTTGAAAGACGCATCTTCCTTGCGGCCGAAACGTGCCACATCCCAGGTCATCATCACCACGACCCAGACGCCCATATAGACCGTAAAGGCAAACCACCAGCCAGGGACGCCGACATCGACTCCGCCGGCAGGGACCTGCATCAGCCAAGCTCCGGAATAGCCATGCTGCGAAATGGCCCAGATCACACAGGCCACCAGCCCAAAGACATAGAGCGGCAGCAGGACGCCGTTGATCCGGTCAAGCCAGGTCCTCACGCCGCGCATCACGAGGGGTGCGCTATAGAGGCAGACGATGAAATACCAGAGGCTGATCGGGCCGCCGAAATAGTCCTGCAACGCGATGGCGACAATCGAGCCCTCCGCGATGGCGTAATAGGTGATCGTGACGCCGAACAGCAGCGCGGCGAATGTGGCGCCGACCTGGCCGAAGACCGCACGGGAGAAAAGGGCAACACTGGTGCCGCTGCGTGCGGCAAAACGCGCCGCGATGCTGCAAAGAATGCCGTAAACCACCGTCGAAAGGGCGATCCCGATCAGCGTATTCACGGTTCCGACCGTCAGCGCGACCATGCTGCCGACAACGACCCAGAACATTGCGCTCATCAGCCCGAACCAGGCCATCGAGAGCGAGAAGCGCGAACTTCGCCAGCTGGGCGGAACGATATGCAAAGAGAAATCTTCGGCGGCGGCCTGGCGCAGCACCTCGGGCTCGTCATGGTAAATGATGTCGGGGGCAGGATGTGTTCTGGCAGTGCTCATGAATTCCAACTCCTCGCTGGGTTTCTCTGAAATCGGAAAACCGGCTGCAGGCAGGGGAAAGGCGGGGCCTCCAGACCCATCGGGCTGTTGGCCGCGCCGTCACTCGCAAGGTGCCCCGAACGGCTCTGCACCCGGCCAGTCATGCTGAATGGGTGGGTGCAAGTCCCCAGGGAGCGGTGGCAGAAAGCCGGTATCCGTCTGGATTGCTTGTCTTCTAGCAGATCAGAAACAGAGCGGCGGATCGTCGCGCCGCCCTGTTTTTCGCCCGGTTCCCTCAGGCGGCGGCTCGTACTCTTTCGCTTGCCTCTTCGCTGAGGACGGCGAGGGTTTTGCCCCAGTAGGGCAGGACGCGGCGCTTCATCATCTCGCGGAACTGGGTCGTGGTATTGGCAAGGAGTTCACCATTGCCCCAGTCGAGGATGACGCCATATTGCCGGACGCAGTCCATCTCGTTGAGCTCGCCCGCGCGGTAACGCACCGCAATAGCCGCCGCATCCTCGTCCAGCCAGCCCGGACGCGCGGCAGCGATCCTGGCTCGCTCGGCCAGGGTTGCCGCCTCGTCAACCTCATATTGCGCGAGATCAGCATCAATCACCCGGATGACCACGCCATAGTCGATCCGCGCTCTTGCGACGCTGACATATTCGTCGGCAACATCCTCGCAAACGAGGTTCGGATCGCGCAGCAGCGGGTCACCCACCCCGCCACCGCCGGCCGAAGGGCGACTGAAGACGTCATCCAGCTCAATCGGCAGGTTCGAGAAGATCGAGCCGAGGTAGCGCTCGCGGTCCGTCCCCTTGTTCAGCCAGACGCCATGCGGGATCGAGGGCAGGCCACCCCACATCCCCCAGGTCACGGAGCGCTCGCGATCGCAGCAATAGGAGACGACGATGCGCTCGCCCTCAAAGACCGAGCCGCCTTTTTCCGCGCCGAGCCCGCCACGGGATTCACCCGGACCGGCGGAATCCTGCACGAAATCATGGCATTTAGTTAGCACGGGCGCGAGCCTCTCCTGGCCCTCCAGCGGCTGGATTCCGTACTGCGCGCCAAAGACCGGAGCGGTGGCGTTGAATCCGTCGCGTCCGTTCCTGCCGCCCCAGCCGCCCGCCATCCAGTCATACCACATGAAATAGGGCTTTTTTTCGATGCGGGTGTCGCGACCGCCGACCAGCAGGTATTCGAGGTTGAAGGCGCAGCCCATCGTGCGTTCGGGCATGATATCGGCCCAGAGTCCGAAGACCGAATTCATCAGCTTTTCAAATGGGCCGGAGCAGAAACCGGCGCAGGGGCTGGGCCAATCCGCGTTCACCACTGTCCCCGGCTCGCCAACGTTGACAGTGACCGCGCGGTAGAGGCCAGAGTTCAGCGGCAGATCCGGGAACTGGTATTTCGTCCCCGCGACGATCCCCGCAAAAGACCCGCCATAGGCCGCATTCAGGAAGGTCGAGATCTGCGGATGTGAGCCGGAGAGGTCGTAATGAGCATGATTGCCCTTGATGGTGAATTTAATCTTGATCGGGATCAGCCCCTCTTCGAGCTTGGGATCCTGGTCGATATAGTCTTCGGCATACCAAGTACCGTCGGGGAGCTCGGCTAGACGCTGGCGCATCAGCACTTCGACCCAGTCCTGCACCTCGCGGAAGGCGATCTTGATGGTCTCCACCCCATATTTGTCGCAAAGCCGCTGGATTTCACGTTCTGCCACGGCGGTGGCCTCAGCCTGGGCCTGCATATCGCCGATCACATCGCCTGGATTGCGGGTGTTGTTCGCGATCATCTTCGCCACATCTTCCAGCCAGACGCCCTTGCTCCAGA
This sequence comes from Tabrizicola sp., assembly GCF_036781545.1. Lineage (GTDB taxonomy): Bacteria > Pseudomonadota > Alphaproteobacteria > Rhodobacterales > Rhodobacteraceae > Tabrizicola. The sequence continues at coordinate 21,185 of NZ_DAIQAT010000019.1, read as the reverse complement.
CACGGGTCGGCGTAATGCGCAGTCCTTCGCCCATATGGTCGAGCGCGGTGATGTTGAACGAGCCAGGGGTTGCCCCCCCCATATCGGCCCAGTGACCGTTGGCCTGGGACCAGCCGATCAGCTCACCCTTGTAAAACATGGGGCGCAGGATGCGGGTATCGTTGAAATGGCTGCCACCACGGAAGGGATCATTGACGATGAAGACGTCACCGGGATGGATGTCGCCCTCGAAGTCCTCGATCACCGACTTGCAGGTGTAATGCAGCGTGCCGACATGGGCGGCGATGTCACCAGTGCCCTGCATCACCAGATTACCCTCGGGATCGCTGAGGCCGGACGAGAAGTCGCGGCAATAGATCACGAAGGAGTAGCAGGTGCGCAGAAGCTGCTCGGCCATCTGGTCAACGATATTGACGAAGGCATTGCGCAGCACCTCGAAAGTGATCGGGTCCAGCTGCGATCTGAACTCGGTCAGCCGTTGTTCGGGCGGCGGCGGGAACTGAATGCCCTTGTCGGAAAGGCTAAGGGATTGCTTCTTGCCGGTCATGCCGGGGTCCTCCTGTTGGTTTGGGGGGAAGGCGCTTATGCTGCGCCGAGCCGGATTTGGATGTTGAGCCATTCGTCGATATAGGCCACGTCACCTGGCGGGATGACGGTGGTCGAATCGAGCTGATCGATGACGGCGGGGCCTTTGATTGTGACGCCGGCCGGCAGGGTCTCGCGGTCGTAAAGCGCGGTGGTCAGCGCGGTCGGATGGTCATGGAACCAGGCCTCGCGGGTGCCTTTGGGGACCGCTTTCGCATTCGGGTCGATGGTGACCTTCGGGAAGGAGGGTTTCGGCGTGACGCCGATGGCACGCACAGTCAGGCGGTAGATCTCGACCGGGAAATCCTCGCGGCGGAAGTTGTGGGCCTTTTCGTATTCGCTGTGGAAGATCGCCAGCGGCTCTTCGATCGAGGTGATTTCCCCTGGCACCGGCACCGCGAGCGAGCGCCACTGGCCCCGGTAGCGCATGTCGATGAAGCGCTGGAAGGTCATATCGCCGGTCTTCACGCCATCGCGCTCAAGACGGTCGCGGCCTTCCAGTTCCAGCTTGCGGAACCCGGCCTCGACATCTTCCGGCTTCGCGCTGGCCGCGTCCTCGAAATACATCTGTGTGACGTCATGCTGCACATCGACCAGCATACAGCCCACCGCCGAAGTCACACCGGGATTGGGCGGTACGATGACGACGGGGATATTGAGTTCGCGTGCAATATCAACGCCATGCAGCGGCCCCGCACCGCCGAAAGCCACCAGCGCAAAGTCGCGCGGGTCGTGGCCACGTGCAATCGAGATCAGCCGAACCGCATCGGCCATATTGGCATTGGCGACACGCAAAGTGGCGAGCGATGCATCCACGAGATCGAGGTTCAGGGGCTCCGCAATCTTCTGCATTGCGGTCAGTGCTGCATCGCGGTTGAGGGATTTCTTACCCCCGGCCAGCGCCGTACCGACCCGACCCAGGATGATATTGGCATCGGTATTGGTCGGCTCTACGCCGCCCGCCGCATAGCAGGCCGGCCCAGGCACAGAGCCCGCCGATTGTGGCCCGTTGCGCAGCGACCCCGCCTTGTCGAGCCAGGAGATCGAGCCGCCGCCCGCGCCGATGGTCAGCACCTCAATCGAGGGGAAACAGATCGGATGGCCCCAGTCGACCTCCCATTTATCGGTCATGCGGATATTGCCGGCTTCGGCCAGCGAAATATCCGCCGAAGTGCCGCCCATATCGAGCCCGATGGAGTTCTGATAGCCGCAGAGTTCAGCGAAGTATTTGCTGGCGATGGCGCCGGCGGCAATCCCCGAGGCGGCAAGGCGCGCCGCGTATTTCTCGGCTGTGGCCGGTGTCATCACGCCGCCGCCCGAATGCAGCAGGAGCACATCGGCCTCATAGCCGGCCTCGGTGGTGCGACGATCAATATCGCGGGCATAGGGCCGAATGATCGGGGCGAGAATGGTATTGGCAACCGTGGTCGAGAAACGGTCATCCTCGAAAATCTCAGGATGGGTTTCGTGCGAGGTCGATATTGCAATATCCGGGCCCAGAACTTCGGCCAGGATCTCGGCCATGCGCAGTTCATGTTCGCCATTCACATAGGCATTGATGAAACAGACGGCAACGGCATGAACCTCGCGCTTTTTCAGAATTCGCGCAATTTCTCGGGCGCGATCTTCATCAAGCGGCTCGATGATCTCGCCCCGATAATTGATGCGCTCCTTCACCGCAAACCGGTCACGCCGCCGCACATAGGGGGGGGTGCCTTCTTTATAGGCGTCCCAGGGATCTTCGCGGGTGCCACGCCCGATTTCCAGAACGTCACGGAAACCCTCGGTCGTCACCATTGCCACTGGTTTGAAATTGCGGGTGATCAGAGCGTTGGTGGCAACCGTCGTGCCATGGGTAAAAAGCTCGACATCTGCCCAGTCGATATCGGCGGCTTCCGCGCCATTCATAATCGCATCAATCGGGTTCTTTGTGCTGGGAACTTTAGCAACCGTCTGATTTCCATTCGAATCCAGCACAAAAACATCCGTAAATGTGCCGCCAACATCGATTGCAAGGCGCGTGCGCGCCCGTTGCGGTGCCGGGCCCGCGCCCGCTCCGTCCATGCTCATCATGCATTTCCTTTGATTTGAGCCGGGCATTACGTTCCGCGACATGCGGAATCGCAATGCGAATGGCTGCATCTGAGTTCTATTCTGAGAGGGAGATTGGTTTCCGGCGCGCCCGGCGCCAGGTGAACCTGCATTCTTTGTTGAATGCGTTTTACAAGACTATGCGATGACTATCTTCATCTGCAAATGTTTTTTTGCCTCAAGGCGGTCGCGAAATGAACCTTTATTCTTCCATATAAAACAATCAGTTGCATCCTTCAGTCGCGTGCGGCGACGCAGCACACTATCGCGAGATTGAGTGTAACCAGAGAAGTTTTCCGCGCCCTCCCTCGGTGATCGGATCTTTCTCCTGACATGCTTCCGGAAGCAAACGAATCAGGCCGACCGATCGGAGAGGCTGCCATCAGCCGACAGATCCCCGGCGCTATGAAGCCTCTTCGCCTCGTGCAGGTCGGCCAGGATCGTCGTATCGCAGCCATCACCCCAGCCCAGGCGGGCGAGAACGTCGCTGGAAATGGCTTCGACAGTAGTACGGCGTGTCATCGCAAGCTGCCGCAATATGGCATAGGCGACCTTTTCGGAATGCCCCTCGGCCAGCATGACCGCGAGCTTTGCGCGTTCGACCATCCGACAGGATTCCAGCTTTGCCTGCGCCCGTTCAAGGTTGAGGCGAATGCGCTGTTCCCGCAGATGGTTGTTTACCGCAGCCAGCAGGTTCGTTAGGATGCCGAAGGGCCGGATCGGCAATCCGATCACAGCATTGACACGCATATGCAGCAGCCGATCGATGGAAAGCGGGTTCTCGTAGTCAATGACCGCGATGAGAACGGCAGAGGGGTTGTCGGCCTGCCAGTGAAAGGTCTGGCTGCTCTCAATAACGCGGTCAACCATCACGAAAACGATATCAATGTCGTTGGGATAGGTCTGGGGCGGCGGCCATATCTCCTGGACCTGGCAGCCGATCCGTTCCAGATGCGATCTCAGCGCCAAGCCATCGCTATCCTGAGGCTGAACAAGTAGGAAGGTCAGGGATCTCAGATCCTTGATGAGAAAGGACTGCTCTTTTCCGCTGGCAAAAGGCTCGCTTCGTCCGGGCCGCATTTCAGATCCTCTTCTCCGAAGAACTCTCACTGAATACGATTGTACAAGGTCACTGATCACCCGTCGCCGGGACGACTCATTGCCTCAGCCCGGATATCCTGGGCCGGAGCGTTTCTGGTGCTGACGCCTCGGACGAAACGTTCATATCATCGTCAAACTCATAGGTTGTGCGATAGGGGTCGGGTCGGATGGCTGTCTCTGTCTCGGCAACGATCTCGAACTGGCCGTCCGTACGGGCAACTCCGATCTTGGGCCAGAGATTGCAATGCGCGTTAAGCGCATCGATGCCTATCACGCCCTGTGGAGCCTCGAATGATGCTCCGAGGATTCCCGAGCGTATCGAGTTGAGGCTGTCAGGATCCCCACCCCGCATTGCCTGCGCCACCACATGGGTCTGCGTATAGGCCGCGTCCCAGCACATATTCGCACACGGCTCTTCCTGGCGCAGCGCCCTGTAGCGCGCAAGACAGGCCCGGTTCGCGCTATTTGATTGCGAGGCGAAATAGCTTGCCGCAGTGATATGGCCCAAGGTCGCGGAGGCGCCTATTTCCCGGATATCAGCCTCACTCGTCGTCAGGCTAGCCACCATCATCCGGCTGGCATCGAGGCCATTTTCGATATAGGATTCGTAAAATTTCCGATTTGCTTCACCAACAAAGTTGTTGAAGATTATATCGGGGCTTTCTTTCCTTATCCTTTTGATAAGCATATCAAATTCATTGGATCCAGCCATATCGTCAAGATAGGCTTCGCCTGCGACCCTGCCGCCACCTGATCGGATCAGATCCCCCATGATCCTGCCGGATTCGCGCGGCCAGACGTAGTCTGACCCGACGATGTAAAGGCGCGGGGCGGGGTTCCTGAGAAGATGAATCGCCAGAAATACGCTGTTCTGATTTGGAACGGCTCCAAAATAGACGATATTCTCAGAGTACTCAAAGCCTTCATATTGCGCAGCATAGCACAGAAGGGCAGCCTCTCTGTCCACCACGCTCAGCACCGCTTTGCGCTGGCTTGACGTATAGCACCCCAGAATCACGCGAACCTTGTTTCCAGAAATAAGCTCTGCCGCCATTTTCTGGTATGCAGAGGGTTCTCCCATTGGGTCGCGAATGATGGGGCAGAGCATGCGTCCGTTGATGCCGCCTCCGGCATTGATTTCCTCGATTGCGAATTCGGTCGCCGCCAGCATGCTGCGTTCGGTTACGGCGGTGCGTCCTGTTTTGGAAAACAGAACTCCAATATAAATTGGCTGGTCGCTCGTCATTCGGCGCAAACCTTTCTGGGGGGAGAACGGGCGATCGCATCGCAAATCGTAAGCCCGAAGAACCGGGCAGTGCTGGCCGGTTGCGTATAAGACTAGGGGAGCGCAGGCGATGGGTCAATATTTTTAGTGACCGGCAGAAACTGGTCAGAGCCGGGTGGTCAGGCCAGGATATGCGCCCCAGACCTGGATGATTGGGTCAAGAAGGCCGAGGTCGATCGCAGTAAGCGGCCGGGCGTTTCGCGTGAGATTTCGGAGCACAAGAAGGCCTTGGAACCTGAGTGTGTTTCGGCGTGCAATTTTGACCCTCTGATCGGGGGGATCGGCGCCCAATTTTTACCCCCTGATGTTTGTCGGACCATTCGCTGCTTGTCAGCGGACGGAGGAGGAGATGAAGCGGGTGGACACGATTGCGCGGGTCCTTCGGGCCTTCCACTTGCAGCGCTGGTCGATGAAGAAGATCGTGCGGGAGCTGCATGTCTCAAGGAATGTCGTCCGCAAGATCCTGCGGACGGTTGAGACGGACTTCGGCTAAGAGCGCAGCCATCAGCCGATGCAGCGGATCGGACCGTGGCAGGACCATCTGGACCGGCTCCTCGCGGTAAATGGGGGCAAGTCGGCGCGAGAGCGGCTGACGCTGATCCGGATATTCGAAGAGCTGCGCGCCCTTGCCGAGTTCGTGGGCGAGAACAACCGTCTGATTGGTGCGCCGCTGTGGAAGAAGGGGGCTGCACTGTCACAACTGATTCCGGGATTGCCATCCGCACCCGTCCGCAGCTGGGACTTCAGCGGGCTCAGGGCGTGTTCGTCTGCCTGCGGCCAGAACGGATTCTGGTCGGCGACGCTGCAGATGTCGCGCCGCCCAAACCATGTCAGGATCGAATAGAGAGACAGCGACCCGCGGTGCTTGAGCGCCTTGTTATACGCGGCCAGTTCAGCGTCTTGTAGGTCGGTGCGTCCGGTTTGCTCATGGCCTCCAGCTATCACGCTGGATTCACAACATGAATCCCTCACAGGATTTGTGCAACAGAGCCTGAAACCTCTGGGGGCGGTGAGGCAGTATCATGTGAGCATCCATGCGTGATATGTTGGAAATAAACATACAGATTGACCAATGTAGGATTTTTTCATAAATAACCTTACGCCCCGGTGATTCTCGGTTTCATGCGTATCGGATCGTCGGGGTTCCAAGGGAGGAGACAGGAATGACGACCCATACCACGCTGGTTTCAGCGATCGCCCTTTTTTGCGCGGCGGGTGCGGCAGAGGCCGGTCCGCTGACCGCCTATTGCCCCATGTCCGAGGATGATTGCGCCTCGGTCCTTGCGGCCTTCACCGCCGACACCGGCTTCGAGGCGAACTTTGTCCGCATCGGCGCGGGCGAGATCGTCGCCCGCATCCGGGCCGAGAAGGACAATCCGCAGGCCGGGCTCTGGCTGGCCGGAGCTGCCGACAACTTCATCCAGGCCGCCGAAGAGGGGCTTCTCGCCCCGCACAAGGCCAAGGGCATCGAGGGCGTCGAGGCGCGCTACACCGACAAGGGCGACTTCTGGACGCCCATCTCGCTCTCGCCGCTGGTCTTCGCCTATAGTCAGGAGGTCCTGGACGAGGCGGGGGCGCCCGCGCCGACCAGCTGGAAATCCTTCGCCGATCCAGTCTATGCCCAGAACGTGGCGCTGGCCCATGCGGCGGCCTCGGGCACGGCCTATGTCGCGCTGGCGACGATGGTGCAGCTTTACGGCGAAGACGAGGCCTTCCAGATCATGAAGGACATCGACAAGAACGTGGTGCAATACACCCGTTCGGGCACCGCCCCCTCGCGCATGGCCGCGAACGGTGAGGTGGGGCTCTCCATCGCCTTCACCCAGGACGTCGAGGCCGCGCTGAAGCAGGGCTACCCGCTGAGCTACGCCTTCCCCGAAGAGGGCACCGGCTTCGAGGTCAATGCCGCGGCCGCCATCGCGGGTGCGCCCGAGGACCAGGCGACAGCCGCTATCGCCTTCCTTGACTGGGTGCTGACCGAAAAGGGCCAGGCCGCCATGGGCGCCACCTTCCGCGGCCCGATGATCGCCGGGTACAAGAACCCCGAGGCGCAGATCGACCTGACCAATGTCAAGCTGATCGACTACGACTTCGCCTGGGCCGGCGAGAACCGTGCCCGCCTTCTGGAGCGCTACGAGAACGAAGTGCGCCACAAGGCTGACGCCCAGTAACCGCCCGGCAGAGGTCCCGTCATGAACGCAACCGCAAAAGCCCCATCCGCGAGGATGGGGCCGGCTTCCGCACCCCTGTGGCGAAGCGTCACTGCCGATCCCTGGCTGTTCGGCATTTTTGCCCTGATCACGCTTTCGGTCCTGGTCTTCGCCGTTCTGCCGATCCTGATCGTGCTGAAACACGCGGTCTGGACGCCGAACGGCTTCGACCTTTCCGCGCTGGCCGGCACCCTCTCGCAGGGGTTCGTCTGGAGATCACTGGCCAATACGATGATCCTGGGCGTCACCTCGGCCCTGGTGGCGACCTGTGCGGGCTTTGTCCTTGCCTTCGCTGTCACCCGCACCACCATGCCGGGCAAGACCTTCATCCATGGCGCGGCGCTTTTGCCCATCATCTCGCCGCCCTTCGTCATGGCGCTGGCCATCGTGATCCTTTTCGGTCGCTCCGGCCTGATCACGCGCGAGCTGCTGGGCATCCGCAACGCCAATGTCTACGGCTTCCACAGTCTTGTGCTGATCCAGTCGCTGGCCTTCACGCCCATCGCCTATCTCAATATCCGTGGCATGCTGCAATCCATCGACAGCGCGCTTGAGGATGCCTCCTCCTCGCTGGGGGCCTCGCGCTGGACGACCTTCCGGCAGGTGACGCTGCCCCTGGTCACGCCCGCGATCCTCAGTTCGGTCCTCCTCGTCTTCGTGAAGTCGGTCGAGGATTTCGGCAACCCGATGCTGATCGGCGGCAACTACAACACTCTCGCCGTCGAGGCCTATTCGCAGATGGTGGGCTATTTCAACCTGAACGCCGGCGCACTTCTGGCCAGCCTGATGCTGGTGCCTTCGATGACGGCCTTCCTGATCCACCGCTACTGGGTCTGCAAGCGCAGCTACGTCACCGTCACCGGCAAGCCCACGGCGCAGTCGATCCGCATCTCGGGGCGCCGGGTGGTGCTGCCGCTGTCGATCCTGTGCTACGCGCTGGCCTTCACCATCCTCTTGTTCTACGCGACCGTCTTCTACGTCTCGTTCACCAAGCTGCCGGGGGTGAACAACACGCTGACGCTGGATCACTACCGCACGGTCTTCACCGTGGGCTTCAGCACGCTCTACAACTCGCTCTACCTGGCCGGGATCGCCACGCCCATCACCGCCATTGCGGGGATGATGATCGCCTTCCTTCTGGTGCGGCGCGCGTTTCCGGGCAGCTTCCTGTTGCGCTGGGGCACGCTTCTGTCCTTCGCCGCGCCGGGCACGATCCTGGGCATCGGCTATGTCAGCACCTTCAACACGCCGCCGCTGCTGCTGACCGGGACCGCCATGATCGTCATCGCGGCGATGGTGGTCAAGAACCTCCAGGTCGGGATCGAGGCGGGGTCGAACCAGCTTCAGCAGATCGACCGCTCGATCGAGGAGGCCTCGACCATCCTCGGCGCCTCCAGCGGGCGGACCTTCTTCCGCATCACCCTTCCGCTGTTGCGCCCGGCGCTGTTCGCCTCGCTGTCCTACTCGCTCACCCGGTCGCTGACCACGCTGAGCGCGGTGATCTTCCTCGTCTCGGCCAACTGGACGCTGATCACGGTCACCATCCTGTCGCAGGTGGAAACGCTGAAGACGGGGGTGGCGGCAGCCTGGTGCAGCATTCTCGTGATCGTCGTCCTGGCCATCCTGGCCGTCATGCAATTGCTGCTTTCGGCAGCATCGCGCGAAAGGTGATCCCATGTCGAAAGTTGTTTTTTCCAATATCGTCAAGCAGTTCCCCGCCGTGGGCGGTGCGCCCGGCGGCCTTGCGGTCAACAATCTGGACCTGACCATCGAGGAGGGTCAACTCGTCACCCTCCTCGGGCCCTCGGGCTGCGGCAAGACCACCACCTTGCGGATGCTGGCCGGGTTCGAGACCCCCAGCGCGGGCAGCATCACCATTGGCGGGCGCGACGTGACCCATCTGCCGGTGAACGCGCGCAATGTCGGCATGGTGTTCCAGAGCTACGCGCTTTTCCCGCACATGACCGTGCGGCAGAACGTGGAATACGGGGTGAAGCTTCTGAACCTGCCGCGCCGCGAGATGGACGAGCGGGTGAGCGAGATCCTCGAAACCATGGCGCTGGCGCAATATGCCGACCGCGCGCCCTCGCGCCTCTCGGGCGGGCAGCAGCAGCGCGTGGCACTGGCCCGCGCGGTGGTGACGCGGCCGAAGGTGCTGCTCTTCGACGAGCCGCTTTCGAACCTCGACGCGCAGTTGCGCGAACGGATGCGCGACGAGTTGCGCGCGATCCAGCTGCGCCTCGGCATCACCAGCCTCTACGTCACCCATGACCAGAGCGAGGCGATGGCGATCTCGGATCGGGTGGTGGTGATGCGCAACGGCGTGATCGAACAGGACGACACGCCGCGCAACGTCTACTCCCGCCCCGGCACCGCCTTCGTGGCCGAGTTCATGGGCAAGGCCAACATCCTCGAAGGCAAGGTGGAATCGGTGAACGACCAGGGCGCGCGCGTCCGCATCGCCGAGGCATCGTTCGACCTGGCCCCCGGGCCGCAGCCCCTGCGCGCGGGCCAGGCGGTCCGCTGCGTGGTGCGGCCGGAATATCTGCATCTGGACCCGGCGGGCCAGCTCGAGGCCAAGGTGCGCCGCGTCGTCTTCCAGGGCGGCCATGTCGAATACCTGGCCGAGATCGGTGGGCAGGAATGTACCATCACCGATGCCCGGTACATCCATTCCGGCATCGCCGAGGCGGGCCAGTCGCTGCGCGTGGCGATGGACACCCGGCCGGTCTGGATCCTTCCCGAAAACCAAGCCAACGAAATGGGAAAAGTCGCATGACCCTCACCGCAGAGACCACTATCAACCTCGACGCGCTCATCGTCGCCACCGCCCGCGAGGCCGCACTGGCCGCCGGTGCGGGCGCGCGCGAGGCCTTCCTCAATCCCGAGGGGTTGCAGACCGAACAGAAGGCCGGGTTCTTCGACATCGTGACGGTCGCCGACAAGGCCGCCGAGGCCACAGCCTGCAAGATCATCTGGTCGCGGGTGCCCGGCTCGCGCATCCTCGGCGAAGAGGGCGGCTGGCAGGGCGAGGGCGAGACGACCTGGATCATCGACCCGATCGACGGCACCAGCAACTTCGCCTCGGGCCTGCCGTTCTTCGCCGTCTCGATCGCGGCCTACCACGCCGGACGCCCGGTCTGCGGCGTGATCTACGACCCGATCCGGGACGAGATGTTCCTTGCAGCCGAGGGGCGTCTCACCCTGAACGGAAAGCCGGTCGAAAGTCTCGCGCGGGCCGCCACCGATCGGGGGGTGGAACTCCTGACAAATGCTCCCTACGAAGGCGCCCGGCCCGGCCCGGCCACGCTGGAGTCCTACGCCGAGGTGGTGGATTCCTTCCGCGCCGTGCGGCGTCTGGGCTCCTGCGCGTTGCATCTGGCCTATGTGGCGGTGGGGCGCGTGGCGATCTGCTACGAGTCCAAGTTCAACGCCTGGGACATCGCCGCGGGGGTGCAACTGGTCGCGGCTGCGGGCGGCCAGATCGCCGCGCGGGATGCGGATGGCAATCCCGTCGGCACCGGGCATGACGATCTCTCCAGGGTCAAAAGGCTCGTTGTCGCGCAGCGGGGTTTTGACTATCAATCGTCCTGCCTGTCCCGGCTGATGGAGAAGGGGGCGCTCTAGCGCCCCCGCCTTTCCGGCGGCAGACCGGAGACCGATGCTCGACCTGATCCGACAATCCCTGGCCAGCTTTACCGCCGCCGAGCGCCGCATCGCCGAAGCCATTCTCAACTCGCCAACCACGGTGATCACCTGGTCGATCTCGGATGCGGCGCGGGTGGCGGGGGTCAGCGAGCCCTCGATCACGCGCTTCTGCCGCCGCCTGAACTGCGAGGGCTTCCCCGACTTCCGCCTGAAGCTGGCCCAACAGATCGCCGTCGACCACAAGACCGCGCCGAGAAGCTACGAAATCGGCGATCCCTATACCGGGATCGCTGACGAGATCTTCGCCCGCGCCATCACCTCCATCGAGGAGACGCGGCGCGACCTCGACATGGAGGTGCTGAAGGCGGCGGTCTCGCTCTTGGCCGGCGCGCGGCGGGTGGATATCTACGGCTATGGCGGCTCGGGCTTTCTGGCGGGGGAGGCGCAGCATCGCCTCGCCTCGCTGGGGATCGCCAGCGTCGCCTATTCGGACCCGACGCTCCAGATGATCTCGGCCCCGAGACTGACGCCGGAGGACGGGCTTCTTGCGCTGTCCTTCACCGGGGGCACCAGCTACCTGATCGCCAACCTCGAGATCGCGCGTGCTGCGGGTACGCGCATCCTTGCTATCTCGCCGCGCGGTTCGGTGGTGGCGAGCCTGGCAGACGTGAACATCAACCTGAATGCCTACCGCCAGTCGGCGGGACGGCTGGTCATGCCCACGGGCCGCGCGCCGATGTATGTCGTGCTAGATGTTCTGTTCGAACTTCTGGCCCGGCATCTGGAAGAGAAGGCCTGATCGCGGCTGGATGCGGACAGGCGGGGCCCGCCGGGTCGAGGCCGATTTTCTGGTTCTGGGCTACGGTTTCAGCCCGTCCACCGATCTGGCCCGTCCGGCCGGGTCGCTACAGCGAGCGGCTGGCGGAAGCGGGAATACAACCGCCGGTCGGCAGTGTCGGCGACAGCTACGACAATGCGCTGGCCGAGACGATGAACGGGCTACTCGAGGCCGAGGTCATCCACTGTCGCGGACCTTTGCGCAGTTTCGAAGCGGTGGAATATGCCACACTCGCTTGGGTGGACTGTTCAACAACCGGCGGCTCCTCGAGCCCATTGGGAACATCCCGCCAGCAGAAGCCGAGGCCAACTTCTACGCAGCTCTGGAAATGAACCTATGGCCGCGTAACTAACCAAAATCAGCCTCCGGCAAACCCGGCGCGGTTCACTCTGGATATTGTCCGACACCCCCGTCGATCCCACTCTACAGGTTCAACTCACGAAGTGCCCGAAGCCGGTCGACTGCAACGGCGAGAACGATGAAGAAGCCGACGAACGCTCCCTGCCAGAAGGTCGAGATGCCCAGCAGGATCAGGCTGTTGCGGATGATCTCGATCAGAGCGGCACCGACGATGGCACCGAAGATCGTGCCCGACCCGCCCAGAAGGTTGGCGCCGCCGATGACTGTCGCGGCGATGACGGTAAGTTCCATGGACTGCCCAAGGTTCGTTGTCACGCCGCCAAGCCAGCCCGCTTCCAGAATGCCGGTGAGCCCGGCGATCATCGACGAAAAGACATAGACGCTGATCTTCAACGCGGGAACCTTGACACCGGTCAGCACGGCGGCGCGTTCATTGGCGCCGATGGCGAAGACATGGGTTCCCCAGGGCGTCCAGCGCAGCATCAGCGATGTCATCAGGCCAAGTGTCACCAGTGCGATGACCGGATGGGCGATCCCGTAGGTCGACCCGCCGCCCAGGTTGAACAGCAGCGCCTGATCTGGCCCGAACTCAAAGATCATCCGGTTGTCGGACAGCACCATCGCGGCGCTGCGGGCGATGGAAAGGGTGCCAAGCGTGACCACGAAGGACGGGATTCTAAGGCAGGCAATCAGCGCGCCATTGAGAAAGCCGACCAGCGCCGAAGCTGTCAACGCCGCGACGGCAGAGGAGTAAAAGCCGTAGCCGGCATTCATGCAGATGGCCTGGACCATAGCTCCAAGGCAGACGACCGAGCCGACGGAAAGGTCGATCCCGCCCGAAATGATAACCACGGTCATGCCAAGCGCGACGATGCCGACAAAGGCGAAGTTGCGGGACACGTTGAAGATGTTCTGTGGCGAGGCAAAGGTATCGGTGGCAAGGCTCAGCGCGACTGCGGCCACGACCGCAGCAAGGAACACCCACGTTGCCTGTTCGCCAAGAAGCGCGGACCAGCGCGTGTTCGTCTGGCGGCCGATGGCCGAGGCAAGATCGTCGGCGGGTTGATTGGGGGTGCTGTCAGGCATGTTCGATCGCCCCCGTGATCAGACCGGTGACTTCTTCCGGTGAGGTTTTGGCCACCGGCTTGTCCGCGACGACATTGCCCCGGCGCAGGACTGCAACCCGGTCGGCGACACCGAAGACATCGGGCATCCGGTGGCTGATCAGGATGACGGCGACGCCCTGATCCCGCAGCAGACGGATGAGGTTCAGCACTTCCGCCACCTGGCGCACCGAGATCGCGGCGGTGGGTTCGTCCATCAGCACGATGTCCGCGTTGGAAAGCCTTGTGCGTGCGATTGCGACCGCTTGCCGCTGGCCGCCGGACATCGACCGGACCAGGTCCTTCGGCCGGGTCTCGGATTTAAGCTCGCGGAAAAGATCGCCCGCGCGCCGGTTCATCGCGGGATAGTCATTGATGCGGAAAGGCCCGATTCTGCGAGTCAGTTCGCGCCCCAGAAAGACGTTGGCCGCCGCGGTAAGATTGTCGCACAGCGCCAGGTCCTGATAGACGATCTCGATTCCATGGCGGCGGGCATCCAGCGGGCCGTGGAACACAACTTCCTGCTCCTTCAAGAAAATTTGGCCTGAAGTAGGACGGAAGTTTCCGGCGATGATCTTGACCAGCGTGGATTTTCCCGCGCCGTTGTCGCCCATCAACCCGATTACTTCCCCCCGCGAGACAGCAAGCGAGACACCTTTCAAGGCCTCGATCGCACCGAACCTCTTGGCGATCCCTTCCAGCCGAAGAACCGTCATTCACCCATCCTCTGCCGCCCGTTTCAGCCATATCACGCAAGGCAGGCTTCGGGGTCAATACCCTGCTTGAACGGTTTTATATTATTTATCTGATAAATTCATTGACCGAACCCTCCCGCCTCGTTTATTCCCGAAACGAACAGGGGGACGGGATGCAGATTCTGGTGACAGGTGCGACGGGGAAAGTGGGGCAGGCGCTGCTTTCGGCGCTGCCCGGAGCCTATCCCGATGCGACCGTCCGCGCCCTGCTGCACAGCCGCGATCTGCCCGACCGGTCCGGGCTGTCGAAGGTCAGGGGCACGCTGGCCGACCGATCGGTGGCAGAGGCCGCCGTCAGGGACTGCACCCATGTCGTGCATCTCGCAACCTGCAAGGAAACGCCCGACGAGGTGATGGATGTCACTGTGAAAGGCCTGTTCTGGCTGCTGGAGGCCTGGCGCGCGAACCCTCGTGCCGAACGCTTCATCCTGATCGGCGGCGATGCTTCGGTCGGGCATTTCTTCTATGACCATGACGGCCCGGTCACCGAAACCACGCCGCATCGCGCCTATCCGGGGTGTTATGCGCTGTCGAAGGTTCTGGAAGAGGTGATGGTTGCCCAGTACGGCATTCAGTACGGCATCGACTGGTGCTGCCTGCGCGCGCCCTGGATCATGGAGAAGGACGATTTCCGCGCCTCGCTTTCCTTTGGCGAGGACCGTTTCGGCGGGCCGGACTGGGCCGCGCTGGTCGGGCCGGAAATTGCCGCAAGGGCGCTCCGGGAAGGGGCCGTTCCGCTGCTTCAGGATCGCGAGGGCCATGCGATCAAGCGCAACTTCGTGCATGTCACCGATCTGGTCAGCGCGATCTGCACGGCGCTGGTCGCCCCCGCCGCGCGCCAGCGGCTGTACAACATCTCGATGGACGAGCCGGTCGACTATGACGAGGTCGCGCTCATCCTGGCCGAAACCCTTGGCCTGACGACAGTCCCGGTCCGGTCCGACTACCGGTCCACCTGGCTGTCGAACGACCGGGCAAGGTTCGAGCTTGGCTGGTGCCCCGCCTACGACACCCGCCGTCTCGTCACGGACTCCTGGGCCTATACCCGCGCGCCGGATGATCCGCGCCGGGTCTGGTACCCGGGATGAGGCAAGAAAGACCAACAGCAAACTTCGGGAGGATAGGAATGCAACGCAGAACTCTTATTACCACCACGCTGGCGACCCTGCTGATCACGGGGGCGGCCTGGGCCGAAGACAAGGTCCTGGCCATCGTGGTCAAGGGACTCGACAACCCGTTCTTCGAGCAGATCAACAAGGGCTGCCAAAAATGGAACGGTGAGAATGCAGGAACAGGCTATACCTGCTTCTACACCGGCCCGGCCTCTTCGGCGGACGAGGTCGGTGAGGTCCAGATCGTGCAGGATCTCTTGCAGCGGCCTGATGTTGCAGCCATTGCCATCTCGCCCTCGAACGCGCCCCTGATGGCGAAGATGCTGCGCGAGCAGGCGCCGAAAATCCCGATCATGACGATCGACGCGGATCTCTCGGCCGAGGATGCCGACCTGCGCGCCACTTACCTTGGCACCGACAACTATCTGATGGGCGTCAAGTTCGCCGAACATCTGAAAGCGCTGAAGCCTGACGGCGGCACGGTCTGCCTGCAACTGGGCAACGTGGCGGCGGCGAACATCAATGCCCGCGCAGCAGGCACCCGCGACACTTTGTCGGGCGAAAAGGGGATCGAGCGGCTGGAAGGCCAGGGCGGCTGGACCGAGGTTGCCGGTTGCCCGGTCTTCACCAACGACCAGGCGGATCTGGCCAACCAGCAGATGGCCGATACCTTCGTCGCGAACCCTGACCTGACCGCCTTCATGCTGATCGGGGGCTGGGCCCAGTTCGCACCACAGGCCTATGCGCAGGTCACGGATCAGGTCATGGACAAGCTGAAGAGCATGTCCATGGTCATTGTCGCGGGCGACACGCTTCCACCGCAGATGGAGGCGCTGAAAGCCGGTCGCAGCCATGTGCAGGTGGGCCAGCGCCCGTTCGAGATGGGCTATCGCGCGCCGACGGTGATGCTTGACCTCTTGAACGGCAAGCCGGTCGAGCCGGTGATCTACACCGGCCTTGACGAATGCACCCAGGAAACCGCCGACAGCTGCATCGGCGGCTGATGACGGCCAAGCCGGGCTGAAGTGCTCCCTTTTCGGCCCGGCTTCTCACCTTTCACCTATGGAGACTGCCATGAAAGCCCGGATTTCCGTGCTCGCCCTTGCTGTTGCGCTTTCGTCGACCGCGGGTTTTGCACAAGAGAAGAAGACCCTTGCCTTCGTCGTCAACGGCGCATCCGATTTCTGGAAGCTGGCCGAGGCTGGCGTGAAGAAGGCCCAGGAAGAGCTGCCGAACTATGACCTGCAGCTGAAATACCCCGAACAGGCCGCAGCCGCGATCCAGCAGCGCCTGATGGATGATCTTGTCGCCGCCGGTGTGGCCGCGATCATGGTCTCGGCGGTCGATCCCAAGAATTCAACCGAAGCCCTGAACCGCATCGGCGGGCAGGTGCCGCTGTTCACCACCGACAGTGACGCGCCCGATACCAACCGCGTGGCCTATATCGGGTCGTCCAACACCGATGCCGGAAAGCAGGCGGGGGAAATCGCGAAGAAGGCGATGCCCGACGGCGGCAAATGCATCGGCTTCGTCGGGCTTCTGGGCGCCGACAACGCGCGGGAACGCATCGACGGGATGAAGGCCGCGCTGGAAGGCTCGAATGTCGAGTTGATCGACGTGCGGGGCGATGACATCGACATGACCCGCGCCAAGCGCAACGTCGAGGATGCGCTGGCCGCGAAC
This sequence comes from Tabrizicola sp., assembly GCF_036781545.1. Classification (GTDB taxonomy): domain Bacteria; phylum Pseudomonadota; class Alphaproteobacteria; order Rhodobacterales; family Rhodobacteraceae; genus Tabrizicola. The sequence continues at coordinate 4,414 of NZ_DAIQAT010000019.1, read as the reverse complement.
CCGGACATCGACTGCATGGTCGGCTTCTACAGCTACAACCCGCCGCGCATCTACGAGGTGCTGAAGGAAGCGGGCAAGCTGGGGGCGGTCACGGTCGTCGCCTTCGACGAAGACCCGATCACCCTTGGCGGCGTTCGCGAAGGGTCCATTGCGGGCACCGTCGTCCAGCAACCCTACGAATGGGGCTATCAGGGCATGAAGCTGATGGCCGCCTATCTGGAGGATGATTCATCGGGCATCCCGGCCGACAAGCTGGTGATCGTCCCCACTGCCATCATCGACAAGGACAATGTCGATGCCTTCGAGGCCGAGCTCAAAGCCCGCATTGGCGGCTAGCGCTTGAGCCAGATGCAGGCCGGGTTTTCAAGGTTTCCTCCCTTCCCGGCCTGCATCCCCTTTCGGGATAGCGCAATGACACCCTTCCTCAGCCTTTCTGGCATCCACAAGCGTTTTGGCCCCATCACGGCCCTGTCGGGGGTCGATCTGTCGGTCTATCCGGGTGAAATCCTTGGGCTGGTGGGTGAGAACGGGGCCGGAAAATCCACCCTTCTGCGCATCATCGGCGGCGTCCATGCACCAAGCGAGGGCCGTATCGAGTTGCTTGGCGAGGGGCTGGACCGGCTGACCGTCCCACGCTCGATTGCCGCCGGGATCGCCTTCGTGCATCAAGAGCTGTCGAACTTCGACAATCTGACCGTGGCCGAGAACATCTATCTGGGCCGGATGCCGACACGGGGCGGGCCGCTTCGGCTGGTCGATACGCGCCGGTTGAACGATGACGCGGATGCCCTGCTTGCCCGGCTGGGGGCGACATTCTCGGGGGCCACGGCCCTAAGCCGCCTCTCGCTGGCGCAGATGCAGCTGGCCGAGATCGCCAAGGCCCTGTCGCTGAACGCGCGGCTGGTGATCATGGACGAACCCACCTCCTCGCTGACAGCAGCCGAGACTGACCGCCTGCTGGCCGTCGCGACCGCCCTGCGTGACAGCGGGGTGGCGCTGATCTTCGTCACCCATCGCCTGAGCGAGATCGAGCGCATTGCCGACCGCGTGACGATCCTGCGGGACGGAAAGCATGTGGCCGACCTTGACCGTCCCGAAATCGCTGCCCCTGCCATGATCCGCCACATGATAGGACGCGAGCTGAAATCGGTCCATCTGCCACCCGCCGCGCCGCCCGGCCCACCGATCCTGACCCTCAGCGGCTTGCGGACCCCACGTTACCCGGACCGTGCCGTCGATCTCACCTTGCACCGCGGCGAAATCCTTGGACTTGCCGGGCTGATCGGCGCAGGACGAACCGAACTGGCCGAGACGATCTTCGGCCTGACACCGGCCCTGGCGGGACAGGTCGCGCTTGAAGGCCGGAACGTAACCCTGACGTCGCCCCGGCAGGCGATCGCGCAGGGCATCTACCTTGTCCCCGAGGATCGCAAGCGCCACGGCCTGATCCTCGATTTCCCGATCACCCAGAACATTTCCCTGCCCGGCTTGCACGGCCTTGCGCGAAAGGGGCTGGTCGACCTCAGGTCCGAAGCCGCGCTGGCCGAACGGCAGAAGGCGGCGCTGGATCTTCGGGCAGCTGACATGTCGCTGGCGGTCTCGTCCCTTTCCGGCGGGAACCAGCAGAAGGTTGTCCTCGCGCGCTGGCTGGCGCTTTCGCCACGTGTGATCCTGTTTGACGAACCGACCCGGGGCGTCGATGTCGGGGCCAAGGCGGAAATCTACCGCCTGATGCGCGCCCTGTCCGACCGGGGGGTCGGGGTGCTGATGATCTCCTCCGACATGGAAGAGGTGATCGGCGTGTCCGACCGCGTTCTCGTCATGCATGAAGGGCGGATTGCGGGCAGCCTCATCCGCGCGGACCTGTCCGAGCAGGCCATCCTGTCGCTGGCGGTCGGCCAGCCCGAAACTTTGGAACATCCCTGATGATCAGTCGCAAGAACCTTGGACTTCTGGTCCTGATCCTTATCGTCTCGGCGGTCGTTGCCGTCCTGAACCCGCGCTTCCTGTCGCCGGTGAACCTGTCGAACACGGCGAACCTGATCGGCCTGTTCGGCATATTCGCCATCGCGCAAGCCTTCGTCATCATCTCGGGCGGGATCGAGCTGTCGTCGGGGTCGGTCATTGCGCTTCTCGGGGTGATCTTCGTCGATCTTGTCGGAAACGACGCGATGTCACCGCTGTTCGTGGCGCTGCTGGTCCTTGCCCTTGGGGCGTTGATCGGCGCGCTGCATGGGGTGCTGGTGGCCTTCGTCGGGCTGCAACCCTTCGTCGTAACCCTGTGCGGCCTGCTGATCTATCGCGGCGTCGCCCGTTACTACACAGAGGACGCGACCGCCGGCTTCGCCTTCGGCGCCAGCTTTCCCACACTGGAATGGCTGACCACGGGCCGGGTTCTGGGCATACCGAACAGCCTGTCGGCCATGATCGTCATCGCCATCCTGACCGGCATCCTGCTGCACCGGTCGGTCTACGGGCGCACACTTCTGGCCACAGGGCGCAACCCTGAAGGCGCGCGTTATTCCGGGATCGACACCCGTGCCGTGCTGATCACGGCCTATGTCCTTTGCGCCGTGCTGACCGCCGTCTCGGCGATCTTTATTGCCATGTACACACGGTCGATTTCCCCCGCCTCACATGGCAACTTCTACGAGCTTTACGCCATCGCCGCCGCCGTGCTCGGTGGCTGCTCCCTGCGCGGCGGAGAGGGGTCGATCCTGGGTGTGGTGCTGGGCACCGTGCTGCTGCAGGTGCTGCAGAACCTCGTCAACCTTCTGGGCATCCCCTCCTCTTTGAACTTTGCGGTCATGGGATCGGTGATCATCCTTGGCGTGATCGCGGATGACTGGCTGGTAAAGCGCAAGGCGGTGGTGCGGCAGGGGAAAGCGCCATGATCCCCGCAGTTGATCAAGGGCTTGCACGGCAAACGTTGTCAGGGGCCGGTTCTCGCGTTACGGGTTGACCGGAAGGGCAGGACAGGAGGTTGCGTGACGGTACGTCAGGAAAAGGACACGGCAGGACGGCAAGCCGCACCCGCGAAATCGGCATCGGCGCCGAAGATAGGGTTGCCGCGTCAGGCCGGATCCTTCGCCCATTTCTCCGTCGCGCAGGAAATCGGTCGCCGCATCGTCGGTGGCGACTATCCCCCGGGCTCGATCCTTCCGAATGAGGCCGAGTGGTCCGAGATGTTCGGCACCAGCCGCTCGGTCGTGCGCGAAGCGATCAAAATGCTGATGTCGAAGAACCTTCTGGTCTCGCGCACCAAGATCGGCAGCCGGGTCGAACCGCGCGAGAACTGGAACCACCTTGATCGCGACGTATTGGCCTGGGTGGCGCAATCGCCGCGCCGCAATGCCCTGATGCGATCGGTCCAGCAGTTGCGCCACATCATCGAACCCGAAGCCGCCGCCCTTGCCGCCCAGATCCGCAGCGCTGATGAAATGGAGCAAATCTCCTCAGCCTGTCACGACATGGGCGTCGCCAAGACCCTGTCGCAGCGCACCCATGCCGACCGCCGATTCCATCAGGCCATCCTGAACGCCACCCGGAACGAGCTTCTGATGCCGCTCGGCGCGATGATCGATTCTTCGCTCGACTATCTTTTCACCTTCGTCACACGGGAAGTGAACGATCTGCGCTATGCTCAGGACCTGCACGATGCCATCGAACGTGCGATCCGCGTGCAAAGGCCCGAGGCCGCGCGCAAGGCCGTCAAGGCTCTGCTTCGAAACACCGACCATATCCTGAAAACAAAGGGTGCGGCTGAGTGAATTGAAGAAGGAGGTCCATAGGGTCAGGACTCGTTCTCGGCGCATAACCAGAAGATGACGGTTGCAGCGAGAGATATGTTGGACAGGAAAACCTTGGGACATCTGTCGTAGCGGATTGCAACGCGCCTCCAGTCTTCGAGCCTGCCGAACATATCGATGCGGCTGCGGCACTTGTCGTGCTTGATCGGCTCGCCACGTGACTTGCGGTCCGGAATGCAGGGCTTTATGCCCTTTTCTTTCTGTGCATCTCTGAACCAGTCGGCATCATAGCCCCTGTCGCCGATCAGCCATTCCGCCTTCGGCAAACGACCCAGGAGCGCAGCAGCACCCATGTAGTCACTGACCTGAGCTGCAGTCATAAAGAGGCGGATCGGGCGCCATCGGCATTTGCACTAGCGTGTAGTTTGGTGCTCATCCCTCCTTTGGTTCGCCTGATCGCGCGCGCCCGTCGGCCTTCGGGCCCCTTTTTTGACCGCAGGCTCGAGGCCGTGCGATGCACCTTGAGATAGGTCGCGCCGATCATCACCGTCTTCGGAACGGCCGCCCCGGAAGCAAGCCCGTTAATTATCTGGACAAACAACCCGCGGTTTCTAGCAACTGTGTCATCTACCGGGCTGGGTCTGCCACGGGACGCCTGTTTTGAG
>NZ_DAIQAT010000018.1:0-38982 GCF_036781545.1 Tabrizicola sp. | reverse complement strand
AGCGAACCCGGGAGCCTGATCCGAACGCTCTCCGGGCGACCAGCGGCGCGGAACTACCATTCCTACGTCATCAACGAGGTCGGCCGCGCCATCGTCGCCGGCGACATGCCCGTCGGCTCCGGCCTTCCCGGGGACGCCGAGATGATGGATCGCTTCGGCGTCTCCCGCACCGTGTTGCGCGAGGCGCTGAAGACGCTGGAGGCGAAAGGCCTGGTCGAGGCCCGCGCCAAGGTCGGCACCCGCGTCTTGCCGCAATCGCGCTGGAATCTCTTCGACCGCCAGATTCTGGCCTGGAAACTGGAAAGCGGCCCCTCGCCCGCCTTCCTCGCCTCGTTCCAGACCATCCGCGAAAGCCTGGAGGTCGAGGCCGCGAAGCTGGCCGCCCGGCACCGCGAGGCCGAGCACGTCCGCCTCCTCAACTATTGGCTGAACCAGCGCGCGGTGATGTCCCACCAGCCCGAACCCTTCGCCATGGCCGAATTCGAAATCCATCGTGTCGTGGCCGAGGCTTCCGGCAACCCCTTCCTCCGCGCCGCCTCCGCGATCCTGGAATTCGGCGTGGCCGTCTCTGTCCTGGCCAGCCTCACAAACGACCGCGCCGCCCCGCCCGAAGGCCTCGCCGCCGCCCGCGCCCCCGGTTACGAGGCCCTGATCCGCGCCATCGAACGCGGCGACGCGGATGCCGCCGCGGTCACCATGGCAAGCCTCACCCGCTGACGGAAGACCCTGTCGGATCGCATGGGACAGGGCTTTATAAAGCTGCGGTGCCGATCCGCGGACCTTTCGATGCGTCGCTTGGCACGCCCTCGCGGATTTGGTCCCCCTCAGGACGCGCCGCCGCTCCGACCATCGCCTCGCGCATCTTTCACATTTGCCCAAATATCCTCTGGGGGTTCGGGGGGCGAAGCGCCCCCGACGGCCGGAGCCGGTTGCGCGCCCTTGGCGCGCAGAGGCGAGAGGAAAGGCTTGCGTGTGAGCGCTCATGTTCCGAAGCGCCGGCCAACCGTCCGCAACCCAGCCGCCGCAAGTGCCCTACTCTCCACCAGCAAGCGTAGGGTGGGTTTTCACGCACCCTTGTCTCTTGGACATCTGTCAGGATGATGGAGGCAGCGACCTGGTAGGGTGGGTGCCACCCCACCGACACAGGCGCACCCAAATCCCTAAACGATTGTGAATGCCCGCAGCCAACACGTTGATTCCAAACGACCCGAAAACCTGCCCACGCGCGGGCAGGTTCATGCCACCGCCTGCGCCCCGGTGATCTCGACCAGCGACCCGCACATGAAGGCCGCCTCGTCCGAGGCCAGGAAGGCCACCAGCGCCGCCACCTCCTCCGGCTTCCCGATCCGCCCGAACGGGACCAGCCTGTCAAGGTCCGCAATCGTCCGCCCCGACCGCTTCACCCCCGCCTCCAGCATCGGTGTGTGGATCTCTCCCGGGCAGACCGCATTCACCCGGATCTTTTGCGGCGCATAATCCCGGGCGAGATTCTGGGTGAAGCTGGCGACGGCGGCCTTGGTCACGTTGTAGGCGATGTGACCCGGCGCCGGATACAGCCCCCATTGCGAGGCGGTATTGACGATGGCCCCACCCCCCTGCGCGATCATGCCGGGAAGCGCCGCCTGGCACAGATGGAACATCGCGTCGATATTCACCGCGAAGGACAGGTCCCAGTCCTCCGCGGTCAAGCTCAGCAAAGCCCCCCGCCGGTTGACGCCTGCGTTGTTGCACAGGACGTCGATCCGCCCTTCCTCCGCCAGCACGTCCGCGACCACCGCCTTGCAGCCGTCCGCCTTCGAGATGTCGCTCGCCACCCCCCGCGCGGGGCCGCCCCCGGCCCGGATCGCCGCGGCCGTCGCCTCGACCCCCTCGGCATTCACGTCCGTCACCACCACCCGCGCACCTTCCGAGGCAAACCGCCGGGCAATCGCCGTCCCGATCCCGCCAGCGGCCCCCGTCACCACCACGACCTTGTCCTGAAACCGCATCCCGCTCTCCTACCGCAGATAACTGCCGCCGTTCACGTCCAGCACCGCCCCGTTCAAGGACGCCTGGCTCGGCCGGAAGCAGAAGGCCACCAGCTCGCCGATCTCCTTTGGTGCGGCCATCCGGCCGATGGGTATCCCCGCCAGAGCCGCAGCCTCGCCGTGCTGCGCGATGAAGGCCTCGGCCATCTCGGTCCGCACCCAGCCCGGCGCCAGCGCGACCGCCGTGATCCCCTCGGCCCCGTGGCTTTGGGCGACCGACTTCGTCAGGTTGATCAGCGCCGCCTTTGACGCCCCGTAGGCCATCGCGTTTGAGGCGTATCCCCGCTGCCCGGCCCGGCTGGCCATGTTGACGATCCGCCCGCCGCCCGTTTCCCGGAAATGAAGGATCGCCGCGCGGGTCAGGTCGACGGCGGACAGGAAGTTGACCCGCATCTCCCGGTCCCACACCGTCTGCCATTCAGACAGCGGAGCCTCCACCGACACCTCGGAGCGGATGCCCGCGTTGTTGACCAGCCCGGTGATCCGCCCCTCGGCCGCCAATGCCGCATCCCACAGCGCGGTCGCTGCCTCGGGCTGCGACAGATCCGCCGCTATGATGGACCCCTTGCCGCCCAGCGAGGCCAGCAACCCCTCTGCCGCTGCCCTATTGCGACCATAGTGGATCACCACCCGCGCGCCTTCAGCCACCAAGCACCGGCAGATCGCCTGCCCGATGGCCCCGGTCGCGCCCGTCACAAGGATCGTCTGCCCAGCCAGCATCAGCCGCCCCCGTTCTATCCGCCCCAGGTGTCCGACAGGGTGAAGCCCAGCGGGAACGGGTCACTCGGGTCCAGCCCGATCTGGCTGATACCGTAGATCCAGGCCTGCCCGGACACCCGGTTCCGCACCGACTTGTACGGCCCGACCGAGGTTTCCTCGACGAACTCCGTCACATATTCGCCGCCGATGATCGACCGCGAGACCACCCGTTCCCCCGGCCTCGCCAGCCCGCGCGCGTGGCGCACCGCCATGCTGGAATTTGACCCTGTCCCGCAGGGCGACCGATCTGCCCGGCCGGGGCGCAGGGTGGTGCAGGTCCGCAAGGCCCCGTCCGGCTCGTCAGAGCGGAACATCACATAGGCCAGCCCGCTCAAGGCAGGCTCTACAGGATGAGCTGCCGGTTCCACCGCCGCGATCCGGCTTCTCAGCTCCACCCCGATGGTTGCGAGGGCCCGCGCATTTTTCGGTGCGATGGTCAGCCCGATCTGCGCCACATCGACCAGCGCATAGAACACCCCGCCGAAGCAGAGATCATAGCGCACCGGTCCCCATTCCGCCGTCTCGATCACCGCATCCCGCTGCGCCACGAAGGCGGGCGGCATGTCCAGCGTGACTTTCACCACCTTGCCGCCCTCGCAGGTTGCCGTTGCCGTCACCAGCCCCGCCGCCGTGTCCAGCCGCACCACACTTTCCGGCTCGACCATCGGCACCATCCCGGTTTCCAAGAGCGCCGTCGTCGCGCAGATCGCGTTCGAGCCCGACATCGCATGGGCCTGGTCCGGTTGCAGCACGATGAAGCCGACATCGGCGCGCGGGTCGCAGGCCGGGGTCAGCAGGCAGAACGACCCGGCCGGGCCTGACCTCGGCTCGGAACACAGCCAGCGGCGCAGGCTGTCGTCCACCGTGTTCAGGTGCAGCAGCTTTTCCACCATCGTCGCGCCGGGGATGTTGAGAACCCCCCCGGTGATCACCCGCCCGATCTCGCCTTCGCAGTGCACGTCCACCGTCTGTATCGTCCGGCTCCAGCGCATTCTGTCCCCCTCAGAACCTGTTCACCCGGTAGGGATGCAGATCGACCGCGGGCTTCGCCCCGGTGATCAGTTCTCCCATCAGCCGCGCCGTGGTGGCGGCATAGGTCAGGCCAAGATGCCCGTGGCCGGTCGCGTAGAACAGCCCTTTCGTCTTCATGCTGGACGAGAGGATCGGCACCGTATCCGGCAGGGCAGGGCGGTGGCCCATCCATTCGGTGAAATCCGCACAAGCCAGGTTCGGCAGGGCTTCCTTCGCCCGCTTCACGGTGATCTTCGCCCGGCGATAGTCCGGGACTGCGTCCAGACCGGCCATCTCGACCGTCCCGCCCACCCGGATGCCGCCCGCCGTCGGCGTCACCATGAAGGCTTTTGCGGGCCAGATGATCGAATGCTTCATCGAGATCCCCGGGGCCATGATCTGGGTGTGATAGCCCCGCTCCGTCTCCAGCGGGATCGGCTCGCCCAGATCCTTCGCGAGTGTCGCCGAATAGGCACCCGCGCAGATCACCACCTCGTCGGCCGGAAGCTTGCGGCCACCCTTCAGCACCACCTCGCGGATGGCCTCTCCACGAGTGAAGCCCGCGACTTCGCCCGTTTCGATCCGGCCCCCCAGCGCGACGAACCGTTCGGCCAGCGCCAGCACCAGCTTGTAGGGGTCCTTCACTGACCGGTTCTGCGGGAACAGCACCGCCATCCCGATCTTGTCCGACAGTTCCGGTTCCAGCGCCTTGATCGCCTGCCGCCCGATCACCTCATGCGGGAAACCGAAGCGTTCGAGAATCTCGATATGGTCGCGGTCGGCCTTGAATTCGGCCTCGTCGGTGTAAAGCGACAGGCAGCCTTCCTCGCTGATCTGGTCCGCAAGCCCCGTCTCGCGCAACAGCGCCAGCGTGTCATCCAGCGCGCGGCTGCACAGAGCCGCCCCCTGCGCCTCCAGTTCCCGCAGCTTCGACGGACGCGAGGCGGCGATGAAGCGCAGGAACCAGGGCACCAGCTTCGGCATGTATCCGGGCCGCACCCGCACAGGCCCTTCAGGGTCCAGCATCCAGCCCGGAATCTGCTTCCAGACCGAGGGACGCGAGGCCGGCATGAACTCCGTCACCGCGATGGAGGCCATGTTGCCGAAGGAAGCCCCCTTGCCCGGCGCATCGCGGTCGACCAGCACCACCTGACGGCCGCGTTTTTGCAGATCATGCGCGATGGCGGTGCCGATGATCCCGGCCCCGACAACAACAGTCGTCATGATTATTTCCAGTTGATGATCGGCTGCATCGCCGCCGCGAACTCGGCCTTTTCGGCATCGGTCAGCGGGCCGAAGGGCATCCGGCACTCGCCCACCGGGTTGCCCTGCAACTCGCAGCCGTATTTCAGCTTTTGCACGAACTTGCCCGATTCCAGCACGTTCATCGCGGGCCAGACCGCCTGCATGATCTCTTTCGCCCGGGCATGGTCGCCCTTGCGGAAGGCCGCATCCATCTCGCAGACCGGTTTCGCCATGCAGTTGGCCGGGCCGCAGATCCAGCTGTCGGCGCCCCAATGCATGAAGTCCCAGGCAATATCGTCCGAGCCGGAGACCAGCTGGATGCGCCCGGCATAGCGCTGCGAAATCCCGATGGCCCGCTGCATCACGCCCGAGCTTTCCTTGATCCCGATGATCCGCGGATTGTCGGCCAGCGCATCCAGCGCCTCGTATTCGATCTCGACGCCGTCCTTGCCGGGATAGGAGTAGAGCACGACGTTCATGCCGGTCGCGTCGATCACCGCGTTGAAGTGGCGGATGATTTCGGCCTGCGTCGGCTTGGTGTAGAACGGCACGGCGAGGAGGACGGCATGATAGCCCATGTCCTTCGCGCGCTGCGTGTTCGCGATCACCCCGGCGGTGGAGGGGGCGTTGGTCCCGGCGATCAGCGTCTCGCCCGGCTTGGCGAAATCCTTGACGAAGCGCAGGACCTGGTCGCGTTCGTCGTCGCTCATCAGGTTGTATTCACCCGACGACCCGCAGGGCACCCAGCCGGAAACCCCGGCTGCGCGGAGGGCGGTCAGGTGCTTCTCGAAGGACATGAAGTCGATCTGCCCCTTCGCATCGAAGGGCGTGACAAGCGCGGGCATGACGCCGGAAAGCTTCAACATCGGGGTGGTTCCTCTCCTGAAAGGCAGCGGTGCGGCGCCGTTTCGATCCGCGCGCATCATGACGACATAGTGACGACACGTCAACATGAGAGTATACCGTGTCGACTTGATCGCACCCCTCCGCTATGCTTCGCGAAAGCCGGGAGGGGCCGCCATGCGCGATGAGACGGAACCGAAACGGGTCAAGGGCTCGGGCGTCAGGTTCGCCTATGAGACCCTGCGCGACGAGATCCTGTCGCTCGACCTGGAGCCCGGCGCGGTGCTGGACGAAACCTCGCTGGCCGAACGCTTCGGCATGTCCCGGTCGCCGGTGCGCGAGGCGCTGATCCGGCTGGCAGGCGACGACCTGGTTGTCACGCTATCCAACCGCTCCACCGTCGTCGCCCCTATCGACCTGCAAAGCTTCCCGAAATACGTCGAGGCGCTGGACGTGGCGCAGCGGATGAACACCCGCCTTGCGGCCGAGTTGCGGACCGATCTGGACCTGAAAACCATCGCCCGGCGGCAGAAGGAATTCCTGGCCACGGTCAGCAAGGGCGACCACTTGGCGATGTCCGAGGCGAACAAGAATTTCCACATGGCCATCGCCCATGCCGGGCGGAACCCCTACCTTGCCGCCTTTTACGAGCGCCTGCTGAATCAGGGCCGACGGATGCTGCATCTGCATTTCGCCTATCTGGAACAGGGCGACGGCGAGGTCCTGTTGACCGACGAGCACGACGACATGCTTGCCGCGATCCGCGACCGTGACGTGGCCCGGGCCGATGTGCTGGCCCATGCCCATACAAGGCAGTTCAGGGATAACTTCATCAGCTACCTGAAGCAGAACTACCTGAAGGACGCGCCCATCGTCTCATTCGGCCCGGCGGCCTGACCGCGAGCAGGCAGGGCATCGGAACAGGCGAAAGGCCGTGGCGCCCGCCGGGACTTCGGTCAACGCCCCCGGCGGGGCCAGGTCCGGCACCGAAGCGACGTGACAAGGCTTCGTGCCATCCCGTTCACGCGACCCGGCGCCGGTCCCATTGCGGAAAGGGATCGGGCAGGTTCCCCCAGGTCTCCGGGCTGAAATCGGCTGTCTCCACCAAAGCGGTATCCAGACGGGCGATCAGCGCCGCCTGATCCATCCCGGCCCCGATGAAGACCAGCTCCTGCCGCCGGTCGCCCCAGGGGTCTTCCCAGACTGCGGCGATCTCTCGCAATGCCTCGGGGTGGGTGGGCCAGCGGTCACGCGGCACGCTCGCCCACCAGCCACCCAATGGCGTCACCGACGACACCGCCCCGGCCAGGCTGAACTCCACCGCCCAGTCGGGGCGCGAGGCGATCCAGAAATGCCCCTTGGCCCGGATCACACCGGGCAGATCACCGTTCAGCACGTCGTAGATCTTGCGGGGATGAAAGGGTCGGCGGGCGCGATAGACGAAGGAGGAGATACCGTATTCCTCGGTTTCCGGCATATGGTCGGCAAAGCCGTAAAGCTCCTTGGCCCACATCGGATGCAGATGCGCCCTGTCGAAATCGAACAATCCGGTGTCGAAGATCGCTTCGGGTGCCACGCGACCGAAATCGGCCTCGATCAGCCTTGCATCAGGATTCAGCGCGCGGATGATCCTGCGCGCCTGATCCGCGCGCCCGGGCCCGGCATCGGTGATCTTGTTCAGCACCACCACATCGGCGAATTCGATCTGGTCGGTCAGCAGGTTGACCAGGCTGCGCTCGTCCTGCGGGCCGAGGCTTTCGCCACGGTCGGCAATGAAATCGTGACTGGAGAAATCCTTGGTCAGGTTGATCGCGTCCACCACGGTGACCATCGTATCCAGTCGGGCCACATCCGACAGGCTGTTGCCGTTCCCGTCGCGGAAATCGAACGTGGCGGCGACCGGTAGCGGCTCGGCAATCCCGGTGCCTTCGATCAGCAGGTAGTCGAAGCGCCCCTCGGCGGCGAGTTTGTGGACACCTTGCAACAGGTCGTCGCGCAAGGTGCAGCAGATGCAGCCGTTGGTCATCTCGACCAGCCTCTCCTCGGCCCGGTTCAGTTCCGCCCCGTCGCGCACGAGATCGGCGTCGATGTTCACCTCGGACATGTCGTTGACGATGACCGCGACCCGCCGCCCCTCGCGATTGTTCAGGACATGGTTCAGAAGCGTGGTCTTGCCTGCTCCGAGAAACCCGGACAGGACGGTGACGGGCAGACGCTTGTCGCCCTTTGGCTGGCTGGTCGGCATGGCGTCCTCATAAACGTAATGATATTACATTACGCTACTTAGCGGGCGGCTCGGCGCTCCGCAATGCTGTTTTCATTCTGGGGCCCGTCGGCAGCCGACGCTGGAGCCCTTCCTGCCGGCCCGCTCATCAAAATATTTGCATTTGCATTTAAGTGACCCTATCAAATCTGCATCGAAAGCATGTCACCGTTGGGAGGGATTGCGATGGCAGCAGGAAACGTTCTGGCGCAACTGGGCGCGATGATCGCCTCGGGCGGGATCGAAGTGGTGGATTGCTCCGGCAGCCTTGGCCCCGACACGCCGCTTCTGAAGCTGCCGCCGGATTTCGCGAAGGACACGCCGCCGATCAAGATCCATCGGATCAGCGAATACGACAAGGATGGTCCGTTCTGGGCCTGGAACTGGCTGGAGCTGGGCGAACACTCCGGCACCCATTTCGACGCGCCGCACCACTGGATCACCGGCAAGGACTATGCCGACGGCTACACCGATACGCTGGACGTGCAGCGGCTGGTGGCCCCGGTCAACGTGCTGGACTTCTCGAAGGAATGCGCGACGGACCCGGATTTCCTGCTGACCATCGACCATGTGAAGGCCTGGGAGGCGAAGCATGGCGCCATCGGCAAGGGGGAATGGGTGGTCCTGCGCTCGGACTGGGACCGTTTCGCCGATGACGAGGCGAAGTTCCTCAACGCCAACGAAACCGGCCCCCATACGCCGGGACCAACCGCCGAGGTCGTGCAATACCTGATCGACAAGGGCATCACCGGCTGGGGCAGCCAGTGCATCGGCACCGACGCAGGGCAGGCGGGGGGCATGAATCCGCCCTTCCCGGCGCATAATCTGCTGCACAAGAACAACTGCTTCGGCCTCGCCTCGCTGGCCAACCTGTCGAAGCTGCCACCCAAGGGGGCGATCCTGATCGCCGCGCCCTTGAAGATCAAGAACGGCACCGGCTCGCCCATCCGCGCGCTGGCGCTCGTGCCCCGGAGCTGAGGGTGGACGGCGCGGCCCCCCGGGGGTTGGGCGAGATCGGCCTGACCAATTTCGCCCCCTATCTCATGAACCGGATCATGGGCCGCTACAACGCGGGCTTTCGTGAGGAACTGGCCGGTCTTGGCCTGACCACTCCGAAAGCCCGCGCCCTTGCCGTGCTGTCGGTGGTAGATGCCCCGCTGGTGGGCGAACTCGCCGTCTATACCGTGACCGAGCAATCCACCCTCTCCCGCGCGCTGGACCAGTTGCAATCCGAAGGCCTGATCCGCCGCGAGACCGATGCGACAGACAACCGCGCGGTCCGGGTCGTCATCACCGATGCGGGCCGCGCCGTCTTTGCCGACCTCTGGCCGCATATGCATGCAGCGCAGGAACGGATGTTCCGCGGCGTTCCCGCCGCCGAACGTCAGGCCTTCGTCGCGACCTTGCAGAAGATGCTGGTCAACATCCGCAAGCACGAGATCTGACATGGCCGAACGCAGCTTCAAGGCACAGGTTCAGGACCTCAAGCTTGGTGAGGGCGAGACCTTCACCGGCGAAGGCATCCTCGCCATCACCAAGGCGCTTCTCGAATCCGGTGTCGGCTATGTCGGCGGCTATCAGGGTGCACCGATCAGCCACCTGATGGACGTCCTGGCCGATGCCGAGGACCTGCTGGCCGAACTTGGCGTGCGGTATGAGGCCAACGCCAACGAAGCCGCCGCCGCGGCGATGCTGGCCGCGTCGGTCCACTATCCGATCCGGGGCGCGGTGGCCTTCAAGGGCCCGGTCGGCGTGAACGTCGCCTCCGACGCACTGGCTAACCTGTCCTCGTCCGGCGTGACCGGTGGGGCGCTGGTCATCGTGGGCGAGGATTATGGTGAAGGCTCCTCGATCATGCAGGAGCGCACCCACCCCTTTGCCATGAAGGCGCAGATGTGGCTTCTGGACCCGCGCCCGAACCTGCCCTCGATCGTGCAGGCGGTGAAGGACGGGTTCGACCTGTCCGAAGCGTCGAACACCCCCGTCATGCTGATGGTCCGCATCCGGTCCTGCCATATCACCGGCACCTTTACCGCGCAGGACAACCGGCGCCCCGCCCTGACGGTCAGGGATGCCCTTGCCAGCCCGCGCAGCGATTTCAACCGTGTCGTCCTGCCGCCGATGTCCTTTGCGCATGAGCAGGACAAGGTGAAGAACCGCTGGCCCGCCGCCGAGGCCTTTATCCGCGACCGGCGCATGAACGAGGTCTTCGGTCCGAAGGACGCGCCCCTTGGCATCGTCGTGCAGGGCGGCATGTACAACGGTCTGATCCGCGCCCTGCAACGGCTGGGCCTCGCCGACATCTACGGCGCGAGCGAGGTACCGATCTACGTCCTGAATGTTACCTACCCGCTGATTTCCGGCGAATTCCTCGACTTCTGCCAAGGCAAGGACAACATCCTTGTCATCGAGGAAGGCCAGCCCGAATTCATCGAAACCCAGCTCGGCAGCTTTCTCTACCGTGCCGGGTCGCAGGTGAAACTGCACGGGAAGGGCCTGTTCCCGATGGCCGGGGAATACACCGGTGCCGTGATGCTGGACGCGGTGGAAGGTTTCATGCGCCAGGCCGCGCCCGGAATGCTCCCCGCCTCTGTCCGCGCCCCGAACGTCGACCGCCCGGCGATCCCTGACCTGACCAAGACTGTCCCGATCCGCCCGCCCGGCTTCTGCACCGGCTGCCCGGAGCGCCCGATCTTCGCCGCGATGAAGCTGGTGGAGAAGGAGCTTGGCAAGCACCAGATCGCCGCCGACATCGGCTGCCACCTCTTCGCCAGCCTTCCCCCGTTCGAGATCGGCGGGGCGACCATGGGCTACGGCCTCGGCCCGGCCGCGAACGGCGCCTTCGACGGCGGCGGCGAGAAGCGTCCGGTGGCGATCATCGGCGACGGCGGCTTCTGGCACAATGGCCTGTCGTCCAGCTTCACCAACATGGCCTTCAACCGGTCGGACGGCGTGGCGATCATCGTCGACAACTACTATTCCGCCGCGACGGGCGGGCAGGATGTCATGTCCTCCCGGGCCGAGAATGCGTCGAAGGCCACCAAGAACCCGATCCAGAAGGCGCTGAAGGGCATCGGCATCGACTGGGTGCGCCAGATCGACCGCACCTATGACGTGGCGAAGATGCGCGACACGATCCGCGAGGCACTGACCACCCCCGAGAAGGGCCCGAAGGTCATCGTCGCCTCTTCCGAATGCATGCTGAACAAGCAGCGCCGCGAGAAGCCCCTGACCCAGAAGGCCATCAAGGAGGGCCGCCGGGTCGAGGCCCCGCGCTTCGGCGTGGACGAGGCGATCTGCACCGGCGACCATGCCTGCATCCGCCTGTCGGGCTGCCCCTCGCTGTCGCTGAAACGCCTGGACGACCCGCTGCGCGACGATCCGGTGGCCAGTATCGACCAGTCCTGCGTCGGCTGCGGCAACTGCGGCGAGGTCGCGGATGCCGCGATCCTCTGCCCGTCGTTCTACCGCGCCGACGTGGTGCATAACCCCGGCCGGTGGGAGCGCAGCTTCGCCCGCTTCCGCAGCAACGTCATCACTTGGCTGCAACACCGCCGCGATGCCCGCCGCCTGAGCTTCGGACCCGCCGAATGACCGTCCATCCCAGCTTCGACCCCCGCCCCATCGACCCCGCCACCCAAGGGATCATCAAGCTCGCCCTCCTCGCCGTCGGCGGGCAGGGCGGTGGCGTCCTGACCGGCTGGATCGAGGATCTCGCCCGCGCCAACGGCTATGCCGCACAGGCCACCAGCGTCGCCGGGGTCGCCCAACGCACCGGGGCAACCGTCTATTACATCGAAATGGCCCCCGCCGCGCAGGGCACCCCGGTCTTCTCGCTCATGCCCTCGGCGGGCGATGTCGACATCATGATCACCGCCGAGCTGATGGAGGCCGGTCGGTCGATCATCCGTGGCTTCGTCACCCCGGACCGCACCACGCTGATCACCTCCACCCACCGCTCGCTGGCGGTGTCGGAGAAGACGGTCCCCGGCGATGGCATCGCCAACGGGGCCGAGGTCCTTGCCGCCGCTGAAGTCGCCGCCCGCCGCGTCATCGCCGCTGATTTCGACGCGCTGGCCATTGCGCAGGGCTCCGTCATCTCTGCCAGCCTCTTCGGCGCGCTTGCCGCCTCCGAAGCCCTGCCCTTCCCGCGTGAGGCCTTCGAGGCCGCTATTGCCAAGGGCGGCAAGGGCGTAGGACCATCGCTGAAAGCCTTCGCCGCCGGATACGAGGCCGCCAGGTCGGGCACTTCGCAGGCCGCTGCGCCCAAACCGAAGACCGGCGATGCCCCCAGGGGTCCTGACCGCCTGCTCGCCGAATGGGCAAAGCTGACCGCCCGCATCGACCGACTGCCCGCGCCCGTCGCCGAACTGGCCCGTCCCGGCCTGCGCAAGGTCGTCGATTTTCAGGACCTTGCCTATGGCCGCGCCTATCTCGACCGGCTGGAGCAGATCCTGACCCGGGACCGCACCCCCTTCGACCTGACGCGAGAAGCGGCAAAGCACCTCGCCAACGCGATGGCCTATGACGACATCATCCGCGTCGCCGGCGAGAAGACCCGCGCTGCCCGCATGGCCCGCATCGCCGGCGAGATGGGGGCGAAGGACCAACACCTTCTCCACGTCACCGAATTCCTCCACCCAAGGGCCGAGGAACTGGTCTCGCTTCTCCCCGCTCGCATGGGTGCGCGCTGGGCCGCGAACCCGCGCCGGATGGCGCTGGTCGACCGCCTCTTCAACAAGGGCCGCCGCCTGCGCACCGACAGCTTGCGCGGCTTCCTGATGCTGCACACCCTCGGCGGGATGAAAGGCTGGCGCCTGAAATCCCTTCGCCACGCGACCGAGACGGCGCATCGCGAGGCCTGGCTCGCCACCGCGCTGGGCCACCTGCCGCAGAACTATGACCTTGCGGTCGAGGTCATCCGCTGCCGCCGACTGGTCAAGGGCTACTCCGACACCCATGCCCGCGGGCTCTCGAAATTCGACAAGGTCCTCGCCGCCATCGCCTTGGTCAAGGACCGTGACGATGCCGCCGACTGGGCCCGCCGCCTGCGCGAGGCCGCGCTGAAGGACGAGGAAGGCAAGGCGCTGGACGGCGCCATCGCGACGATCCGCAGCTTCCTGTAGGGGTCAGCCGCCCCGCTGCCGGGTGCCCGTCAGCTCTTCCAGCAGGGCGGCCACCGTCGCCTCGGTAAAGGGTGAGGCCAGGATCGCCGCGCCGCCCATCTCTCCGGACGTGCTCAGGAACCCGTGTGGAATGCCGTCCGTCGCCAGGGCCCGGCCCAAGGCGGTCTCGGGAAAGCCCTCCGGCTCGCGGTGCAGGATCACTGCCGTGGGCGGTTCCGTGGCCAGCCTTGCGATGACCTCCTCGGCCCGGCGAAACACCCGCACGCGCGCGTCCGGGTCGTTGGCCCTGATCGCATCCGCAAGGTCCTGCGCGACGATCTGGTCCGGCCCGACGATAAAGACTTCCATAGATTGCGGCACCCTTTGCGCGATTGACCAACCGCGCGAGCAGTGGAACATTGCGGGGATCGGCGCATTAACCTGTGATAAGCCGGTAAGGAAACCCGCATGTCACATGTAACGGACTGTCTGGACTGTCCCCTGCGCTGCAAGCCGCTTTTCGTTCCGATGTCGCGCGACGAGCTTGCCTTCATGCGCCGCTTCAAGAAGGGCGAGATCGACGTGCCCCAAGGCCAGGATGTGATGTCGCAGGGCCAGAAATCGCCGATCCTGCAGACCGTCCTGTCCGGCATGGCCGTGCGCTCGCTTCTTCTCGAGGACGGGCGGCGCCAGGTCATCAACTTCATCTTCCCGGGCGATCTGCTGGGCCTGCAATCCGGCCTGATGGGTGAAAGTCGCCACAGCGTCACCGCCTTGACCGACATGACGCTCTGCACCTTCCCGCGCGGCCAGATCTGGAATCTGTTCGTCAATCAGCCCGAGCGCGCCTATGATCTGACATGGATCGCGGCGGTGGAGGAACATTTTCTGGGCGAGACCGTCGCGACGCTTGGTCAGCGCGACGCGCTGGAGCGTGTCGCCTGGGCACTGTCGCGTATCTGGCAGCGTCTGGTCGCGCTGGGGATGGAAGAGGGCGGCTCGGTCCCGTTCCCATTCCGCCAGCAGGACCTTGCCGATGCGCTGGGCCTGTCCATCGTCCACACCAACCGCCGCATCGTCGCGCTGCGCCAGGCGGGGCTTGTCGAAGTGGCGGCCCGGCGGCTGGTGGTGCATGACCCTGCCAAGTTGTCCGACCTGGCCCAGATCGATAAGAAGAAACATGATGTGCGACCGATCCTCTAGGCATCCTTTCGGCTGGCGGCATCGATGCGCAGGCTGATCGATCGGCATCTGCCGAAGCTCGTCTTCATGCTGGCGCTCATCCCCGGGCTGGCTATGACCTGGGCCATGCATGTCTCAAGCGAGCGACGCCTGCAGGCCGAGTTCGAGCGCGCCGCCGACCTTGCCGTCGACCGCGTGATGTCCCGGCTGGAACAGCATGTCGTCGTCCTGCGCGCCGCGCGGGGCCTTCTGTCGGCGTCGCAGGGTGGCCTGTCGCGCGCCGAGTTCCAGCGTTTCCTCGAGTCGGTCGATATCACCGGCGACCTCTCGGGCGTGCAGGGCATAGGCTTCGCCCGGATGCTGGCGCGAGACGACCGCGGCCTGGCCGAGGCCGATATCCGCCGGCTCTATGGTTTCGACGTAACTATCCACCCCGGCACGTCGCAGCCCTGGACCGCCCCAATCGTCCTTCTGGAGCCGACGAACGACCGGAACAGGGCAGCTCTGGGCTTCGACATGTATGTCGACGACACCCGACGGTTGGCGATGGACCAGGCCATCGCCAGCGGCGAAGCGCAGATGAGCGGCCCTGTCGCGCTTGTGCAGGAGATTACCGAGGACAAGCAGACCGGCTTCCTGGTCTATCTTCCTTTTAAGGCCATCGACCGGTCGGCCGGAACCGGCGCGCCGCCCGTCGCGGGCTTCGTTTACGCCCCGTTTCGCGGCGGGGATCTGATCCGGGCAGCACTGGCGGCGGGTGCCCCGCCCTCGGTCTCGCTGCGGGTGGTTGATACCGGTGCACCCGAAATGCCGCTTTTCGACAGCATCACCGACCACTCCGCCACATTGCACCTGACCCGCCGCGTGGCGCTTCTCGGCCGGGAATGGCAATTCGAGCTTCAGGCTGACCCAGGCAGCGCGGACGACCGAAGCCTTCTCGACAGCCTGCTCCTCGGCCTGCTCTCGCTTTTGTTCGCCGCCGCCGCCGCTTACGCCGTCGCAGCCCGGCAGGCCGAGGCGTTCCAGGCACGCGAGCTGGCGGTCGCCGCCTCGCGCCAGGCAGAGTATCGCGCGCTGACGCTGCAAGAGATGAAGCACCGGATCAAGAACCACATCGCCCGCATCCAGTCGATCGCCCGGCAAAGCGCCCGCGGCGCGACCGATGTAAAGGCGTTCACCACGGCCTTCGATGCGCGCCTGCAGGCGATGGCGGCGGTGCAGGAAATCCTCGCTGGAACCGCCGCCGCCGAAGCCGACCTGCGCCACATCCTGCTGAAAGAGCTTGGACAAGCGCGCAACCCGGACGAAATCGCCGCCATGCTGGACGGCCCGCCGGTCACGCTCGACGAACGCCAGGCCCAGGCCTTCGCACTGGTCGCGCATGAGCTGGTGACGAATGCGATGAAATACGGCGGCCTCTCGACCGAGGCTGGTCACCTTCGGGTCAGCTGGACCGCTGCGCAGGGCCTGGTCCGGATCGACTGGATCGAAACCATCCCCGAGGCTGCCGCCGTGCCGGGGAACCCGCCGGGCTTCGGCTCCCGGCTGATCGAGGCCAGCCTTCGCGGCGAACTTTCCGGCAGCATCGAGCGGGATTTCGCGCCCGGCCGCCTGCACATCCGCATCAGCTTCCCGCTGCAAAGATAACTGGCCCGCACCGTCGCGCGGGCCAGTCCCTCAAGCTTACTTCGCGTAGTCAGGCAGCGCCTGCAGCTCTTCCTTGGTCATATTGACCCAGAGCCGCACCGCTCCTCCGTCGTCCTTCGCCACCGTCAGCCGATCCAGCGGGATGGCGACCCGCTTCGCGCCGATCCCGAGGAAGCCGCCGACGTCCAGCACCACATCGGTGACCTGACCATCCGAGGTCAGTACCAGATCCTGCACCTCGGCGATCGAGCGGTCGCTGGCATCATGCACGCTCGCCCCGGTCAACGTCTCGGCGGTCAGGCCGGTCCGCTCTACCGCCGTATAGCCTTCGGGCAGCGCCATGCTGCCGGCGGCAGGGGCGGTGGCCATATCGGTCGCGGTGGTATCCGTGGCCGTGGCGGTGGTGGAGCCATCCGCCGCCGGAGCCGCCGCGGTATCCGTCGCCGCGGTCTCCGTCGCGGCAGCATCAGTGTTCGTCGCCGCGCCCGTCGTGGCCATACCCGGGACCACATAGGGCGGTGCGCCTTCCAGCGTTGCCCGATCGGTCTGCAGGACCAGGAACCAGTCGTCGGCATCCGTCGCGTCGTCCTGCACGATCTTCAGCGCCGACATGTCCACCGCGACCTGCCGTTCGCCCATGCCCAGGAACCCGCCGATATCCACCAGCACGGCATCCACTGTGCCATCGCGGCCCAGAATGATGTCGTTCACTTCGCCAACGTCGTTCCAGCCCTCCTGGACGCCATTGTAGGCATCGGCATCGACGGCGGCCTCACTGACGTAAACCCGCGCGCCAATGACGTCCGACGCCGAGATCGACGGCCCCGCTGCCTCGGTCTGGAACGGGGAAGCGGTGGTCTGAGCCATCGCGGGCAGCGCAAGGCAGGCCACCAGGGCGGTGGTAAGATACATGGTTTTCACGAGAGTCTCCTGTGTTGCCATAGGGGTGATGCGACATCTGCTCGACGCCGCCTGTGGCCTGACAACAAGAGGTTGCGGAAATTGTTCCAGCCGCCGGTCCGATCAGACCATTTCGTCCGGAACCAGGGGGAATGCCCGCCCGAAATCTTCCGCCAAGCGCAGGTTGTAGGGCAGAAGGAAACCCCGGCGCTGTTCCGGGGGCAGCCTTGCGTTCCGCGCCGCCAGCCCCCACCAGGCCTTCAGCGCGCGCTCCGGATCGAAGAAATCCGCGCCCGCGCCCTTTGGCAGCCAATGCGCCATAAGCCGCTGCCGCAACCCTGCCACGTCGCGAGCGTCGGTCAGCACAACCCCGGCCTCGGTGTCCCAGCGCAGCGACCGGCCGTTCAGGTTGGCCGACGAGACGATGGCCGCCCGGTCGTCGAAGATGCTGACCTTGGCATGGATATAGACCAGCGGTGCGCCCTTCAGCTGCGCCCGCCCCCGGACGCTGGTGCGCCGCGGTTGCGCTGCCCCGCCGACGAAGAGCCGCCGCCCGAATCCCCGTCGCAGAATGCGCAGGCATTTCGCCTGTAGGAACTCGCCCAGCCGCGCGTCCAGCCCGGTCGCCCCTTCGAAGGCCACGTCGTCCGGGGCCGCGGGCAGGATCAAAATCATCCGCAAACCCGGCTTCTCCCGTGCCGCTCTGGCCAGCCGTCGCGCCATTCGCCGGTTACGGAAATACTGCGTCTCGATGTAGATCAGCCCCTCTGCCCGCTGGATCCATTCGGCATGGGCCGACTCGATCTCATGCACCGCCGGTTCCGGAGAGATGAAGCGCCAGGCCCCCCGCTTTCGCCGCCGCGACAGGGTGCGCACGAAGCGCAACCCGTCCCGCTCCGGCGCGGGAGGACCGGCCTCGATCTCACCCGCGATGGTCCCCAGGAACTCCGCCAGATGCGCCCGGGCGTCCGCCGCGACCGGCCCCCGGATCATCAGCTGCACGTCATGCCAGGTCTCATGCCCCGGCAGACGATGCTCCGGCGTGTCGTAGAAGCGCTCGTCCAGATCCAGCCCGCCGATATAGACGGCCTCTCCATCGAAAACTGCCAGCTTCTGGTGGTGGGTCGCCGGAAACAGCGGCGGCACCGCGAAAAGGCGGGGCCGGGGCAGCGCATCCTTCGCTGCCAGCATGCCACGGACCCCCGGCATCTCGCGCAGGGCCGCCATCCGTTGCGCATCGAACTGGCGGCGCAGCCAGCCCGAGACGCGGATCAGCCGCGACTGCACCACCGGCCAGAACAGAAGCCGGGGCCAGATGCCCGCCACCGCCGAATGCGTCGAGGGCACGACTGTCAGCCGCGCCCCCGGTCCAGCCAGCTCTGCTGCCGCCCAGAACATCCGCACGGTCCGCCAGGTGGCCCGGTGCAGCCGGGGCCGCGCCACCGGGTCGAAGTCCGACAGCACGATCCGGATCGCCACGCCGCGGCGCAGGGTGTGGATCACCAGATCGAACCACCGCTGCCCGATGGCCAGCGCCTCGGGAGAGCGCAGCTTCGTCTTCAGGTCGAAGACCCGGAACCCGGCAACGATCTCGCCCCTGGCCGCCAGGAACGCCCGCTCCAGCACCGGATAGGCCTCGGCCGCCGTGACCAGCACCTCGACCTGCGGCGGTGCTTCGGGGACAAGCGCCAGCTGTGCCACCGCCGCCCCCATCCGGGTCTCCTCAGGCTTTCAGCGTCTCGGTTGACGAGAAGAACATCGCCTGGCTGACCGCGGACCGCACCTGTTCCTCGGTATAGGGCTTGTTGATCAGGAAGGCAGGCTCCGGGCGCTCGCCGGTCAGCAGGCGCTCGGGGAAGGCGGTGATGAAGATCACCGGGATCGCGCCGAACTGCGCCAGAATGTCGTTCACCGCGTCCACGCCCGAGGAATTGTCGGCAAGCTGGATATCGGCCAGGATCAGGTCGGGCTGCTCGGCAGCCGCCATGTCCACCGCCTCGGCATGGGTCCGGGCATTCGCCGTGACCCGGTGCCCCATCCCTTCGACGATGGCCGCGATATCCATCGCGATGATCGCCTCGTCCTCGATCACCAGTACCGAGCCGCGGACCGACCGCTCCATCTCCTGCACCGCGACGTCGATCAGGTGCTTCGCCTCGTCGACTTCCACACCCATGATCGCCGCCACTTCGTCATGGTCGAAGCCTTCGACGGTGTTCAACAGCAATGCCTCGCGCGAATTCAGCGTCAGGCCAGCCATATGGGCCTGCGCCGCGCCGGAAATCATGTCGTCGGCCTCGGCCACCGGGGCGCCCGAGGTCGACCAGATCGAATGGAACACCGAGAACAGCGCCACCTTCGGGTTCGCATGGGCGCGCAGCATTGCGGGATCGGTGATGATCGTCTCCAGCACCGCCACCGCATACTGGTCCCCGCTGGTCTGGTTGCCGGTCAAGGCACGGGCATAGCGGCGAAGATAGGGCAGATGGCGCGCAACCGTCGCCGACTGGTCGACCGCTTCCTGAGCGAGCATGAGGGTCCTCTCTGTTATCGTCTTGATTCCGGGAACCAAACGCTGTCCGTTGCGTTCGGTTCCCTGCGC
Organism: Tabrizicola sp.; assembly: GCF_036781545.1. Lineage (GTDB taxonomy): Bacteria > Pseudomonadota > Alphaproteobacteria > Rhodobacterales > Rhodobacteraceae > Tabrizicola. The sequence continues at coordinate 19,398 of NZ_DAIQAT010000018.1, read as the reverse complement.
GCTAGAAAAATCTTCGCGACGGGTGGCATCGCTGGAACCATACCTTAACGAACGAGTTTACCGGCAAGTTTGTGGGAACGGAAAGACCATGAAGAAAGAAAACGAAGAGGATGCCCCAAAGAGGCAGGCGATCCGCGAGCAGATCGATGAAAACCTGAAGCGCGTCTACGCTGCAGCCCTGAACGAAGAGCTGCCGGATCGGTTTCGCGACCTTCTGGCGCAGCTCAAGGCCAGGGAAGGGTCTGGTTCGGACGACGCGCAATGAAGGGCAGGACCCAGAAAAGCCAGGCTCACGGCGATCCGCGCGACCGTCTGGCCGGCGCGATCCCCAAGCTCAGGGCCTTCGCGATCAGCCTGGCGCGCGACGTGAGCCGTGCCGACGATCTGGTGCAGGACACGATCCTGAAGGCCTGGTCCAACATTGAAAAATTCGATCCGGCGACCAACCTCGACGCCTGGCTGTTCACGATCCTGCGCAACACCTTCTACTCCTCGCTGCGCAAGACCCGGCGCGAGGTGCAGGACAGCGACGGGTTCCACGCCGCGACCCTGTCCGTGAAACCCGCCCATGACGGTCGCCTCGCGATGCAGGAATTCCAGAAGGCGTTCGATGCGCTCAGCCCCGAACATCGCGAAGTCCTGATCCTGGTCGGCGCTTCGGGCTTTTCCTGCGAAGAGGCGGCTGGCATGATGGGTGTCGCCATCGGCACGGTCAAAAGCCGCGCCAGCCGGGCCCGCAAGCGCCTGGCCGAGCTTTTGCATCTGGAGGATGGAGAGGACATGTTCTCGGGAACGGACGGAGCAACTCAGGCGGTCGTGCTTCGGTCGACCGCAAGCGGATTTTGATCCGCAGGGCCAGGTCCCGCCTGTCCGCCAGCAGCCTTGGGGTTCGGCTGGGCTCCACCCTCATGCTGGCACTGATGCCGCTCGGGGTGCTTTCGGTGGTCCAGGCGAGAAACTCGCTCGCCCAGGTCGATGCCACCACGCTTGCGGGCGTCGGGGGAGCGGCGCTTCAGGCGGTACGCACCCAAATCGACGTGATCAAGGAGGCGCAGATCTCGGCTCGTGTGCTGGCCACCGTGCTGTCGGATGCGCCCTCGCCCGGCCGCGATTGCGTGGAGCGGGTGACGGCCCTGGGCCGGGAAATCCCGCAGGCGACGCTCGTCGCCTATATCCCTCTCTCGGGATTGATGACCTGCTCGTCCAATGGCCGCGTCTACGATTTCAAGGATGAACCGCGGTTCCAGGCGCTGATCGAAACGCCGACGCCCAAGATTACCTACAATCCGCATGGTCCGGTCTCGGGCACTGCGATCGTCGGCGTCAGCCACCCCGTCTTCGACCGGTCCGGCGCCCAGGCTGGCATCGCCGTCATCTCGCTGTCCTACAGTGCCGTCGCGCCCCGCGACTATTCCGATACTCTCACCCTCTGGCGGCCCTCTTACCTTGCAACCTTTCTGGCCGACGGGACGCTGCTTCTTTCATCCGATCCCGACACGCCGCCCTCCGAGGTTATCCCGGCCTCCGTCGACCTTGCGGACCTGACCCGGCTTGCCGACCACCCCACCTATGTCGACGACCCCGGCGGGCGGCACATCCTTTCGGTGGTCGGCGTCACCAGCGACCTCTACCTCCTTTCGATCTGGCGGCGCAGCGCCAGCAGCGCCTGGGATCAGGCCAGCGCCTTCACCCCATACCTCCTGCCGTTGCTCACCTGGATCGCCGCGCTCGTCGCCGCCGCCTTCGCTTCCAGCCGCCTCGTCGTGCGCCATGTCCGCGCCCTGTCGCGCTCGATGACCAACTATGTCTCGACCAAGCAGCGCCTCCGGATCCCCGATCTCTCCGGCGCCCCGGACGAGATCCAGCGCCTGCACGCCGCCTATGAGGGACTGATCCGCACCATCGAGCAGGAAGAGGCCGAGCTGCAGAACCTTCTGGTCGACAAGGACGTGCTGATCCGCGAGGTCAACCATCGCAGCGGCAACAGCCTGCAGATCATCGCCTCGATCATGCGGATGTATCGGCGCGAGACGACGGACACGCGGCTTCGCGCCGTGCTGGACGGGCTGATCAACCGGGTGATCGCCCTGTCCTCGACCCACACCAGCCTCTACGCCCTCTCCGGCCAGCGCGACGTGTCGATGGATGCCGTGCTGTCGAACGTGGTCAAGCGGCTCAAGGAAATCCACGGCGTCGCGCTGGGCGTCGCCTCCAAGCGGCTGCAGCCGATACGGATGGAGGCGCAGGCCGCCGTCCCCCTGGCCCTGGCTTTGGCCGAGGCGGTGGGCTGCTACTTCTCCAAGCCCAACCTCGGCCGCGACGCGGTGACCGTGGACTTGTCGGAATCCGACGACACCATCCGGCTCAGGATCGAGGGTCCGGCGGTCCCCCAGCTGCAACCCGACACCACCGATGGCCTGCTGGCATTGCCCCAGCGCATGTTGCGTCAGTTCGCGGCACAGCTTTTCGGGACGGTCAGCATCCGCATCGACGGCGACCGCGCATCGGTCGAACTGGTCTTCCCGCGTCCCAAGACGGCATGAAAAAACCGGCCCCGGGAAGGGCCGGTTCGCTTTCGCCCGTGATGTCGTCTCAGTGACGCACCGGCCGTACCATCGGCTCATCCGGTGTGAAAAGCTGGCTGGCGTGCTTCAGGTCGGTCTTCAGCGCCTCCTTCAGGGTCGAGCCGAAGGCGCTTGCCTTGGTCGCTTCCCGCCGGGCCATCGCCTTCAGATCGGCGGTCAGCTGGTCCCGTGTCTCGCCCAGAAGCCGGTCCTCGGCCTCGGTCTGCGGGAAGAGCCAGGCCACCGCAGCCCCCGCCAGCGCCAAAGCCGCGCCCACGGCCAGCGGATTGCCTTCCACGGCCACGCGCCCTTTTTCGGCCATCGCGATGCGACCAAGATAGATTCGCTCCCGCGCCTGCAAGGCCTGGTCGCGGGCCGCGCCCGACAGCGAGCCGAGCCCCTTGCCAAGCGCCGCCTTGGTCTCGACCGCCAGCGCTGCCATCACTTCGGCCCGGTGCTTCGCCAGTTGGGCCGCGGGGGCCAGCCCACGTCGGGCCGCGTCGTCGATCTGGCCAAGCATCTTGCGGGCCTTCTCGCGCAAGCCGCGCGCCTCGTTCAGCCAGTCCTCCTCCGGGTCCACCGGCTCGGGCGCGGGCGGGCCGCCCTCGTCCTCCCAGCGGGTCAGCGCCTCGAACTTCGTGCCCGCCATCGCCGGGATCGCGCCGGCCGCCTCGGTATCCGGCCCGTTCCTGCGCCCGAAGACCACGGCGGCCAGAGCCACCCCTGCCACCGCCGTCATCATCGGATGCGCGCGGACCGCGCCATCCAGCCGCGACAGCATCGGCGAGGCCTGCGCCATCAGCGCCTCCTTGCCTTCGGTCATCAGATTCGCCGGGCGCAACCGGTCACGCAGCGCCACCAGCGACTGCGCCAGCGCCATGCGGTCTCGTTCCAGGTCCCGCTCGATCTCATGCTTCTCGAAATCAGCCATGTCGCACTCCCGTTTCCGTCAGGCCCTGCTGCACCGCCTCGGCATCCCGACGCAGGCCGCGCAAGGCGCGATCCGGCCAGATCCCGCGCAACCGCAAAGCCGCACGTCCGGCCATTGCCAGACCCAGGGCCACCAGGCAGAGAACCAGGCCCACCACCAGCGCCGCCCAGACCGGGCCAAGCCCCGCGACCGCCAGAGCGGCCACCGCCGCCCCGGCCAGCACGTTCAGCCCGACCAGCCCCACAACCGCTGCAACAGCGATCTTGGCCAGACCGGACCCGGCGGCCTTCAGACCCTCCGTCGCCTCGGCGCGGGCCAGCCGGAACTCGCCCTGCACCAGACGCCCGATCCCGGCGGATATGTCGGAGAGCAGGGACATGATCCCCGCCGCCCCATCCTCAGGATGCGGGGCCATCAGACCCGCGGCTCCTGACGCTGGCTCGACGACCGCATGAAACGTGCCACCGCAAAGCCCGCGACGGCCGCCGCCACCATGAAGGCACCCGGATGCTTCCGCGCCAGCACCTTCAAGTCCTCGGTCAGGTCCGTCACCGAGCGCTGCCGCAAGGCATCCGACGCCGTGGTCAGCCCCTGCGCCACCGACGACAGCACGCGCGATTTCAGCGCGTCGTCATCGCTGTCGGCCGATGCGCCTTTCAGGGTCGCGGCCAGCCGCTCGCCGACATCAGACAGGGATTCCCTCGCCGCGTCGGCTTTTTCCACCGCCACGTCGCGCACCGTCTCCAGCGCCGACCCCGCACCGGCGACGATCGCGTCCTTCGCGTCAGCCGCCGTGTCCGTCGCTTTCCGGATCACGCCGCCCAGCCGCGACTGACCCTCGGCCAGCGCGTCGCTCGCAGCATCCTTGGCGTCATCGACCATGTCGCGCGCGCCTTCCATCATGTCCGACGCGGTGCGTTTCGCCGCCGTGGTCGCGTCTCCTGCCGCCTGCATTGCAGCCTTGCCGCCCTCACGGACCTTGTCGCCCAGATTTTCCGCCGCCGAGGTGACGGACTGTTCGATATCCTTCGCAGCGTTCTTGTAGCTCGCATTCATCGCAGTTCTCCCACAATCGAGATGGCACCGAAGACGGCGGTCCAGGGGCCGGGTCGTCTTCCTCGCCCATACAATGCGCGCATGCGCACTCCGGTTCCCTGCAATGCCCCTAGGTCATCAATCGCAGGCCGACAATTTTCGCTGAAGCGGGAACCGGCTCCCGTATCCCGGCGTTGCAGCCCCAGATCACCATTCGCAGCGCCTTCCGGGGCGCCTGAAGCAAAGGAGAAAACCCATGCTTGGCTGGGCTGTCACTTTCCTCATCATCGCGATCATCGCCGGCGTCCTGGGCTTCGGCGGCATCGCCGGGACCTCTGCCGGGATCGCCCAGATCCTGTTCGTCATCTTCCTGATCCTGTTCCTCGTGTCGCTCCTGCGCGGTGCGCTGACACGCTGACCTCCGTCCCCAAGGAAGCGGTCCTTCCCTGCCGCCTTCCCTTGCACTGGGCTGCAACACCGGTTGCAGCCCATTTTTATTGGGAAGATGGCAGCCCTCAGACCGGACTCGGGTCCACCGGCTCGGACAGGATTTCCAGCGCGACAGCCACCCCGCGACCGGCCAGCTGCGGCGTCAGGCGGTCGACGAACTGCACCAGCGACGTCGCGGCCTTGCCGGGCAGGCAGATCAGCTCGATCTCCGAAGCCTGACGTCGCCGAAGCGACGGCAGCAGCGTCAGCACCGCGCACATGGTGGAAAACACCGCCTCGCCATGGTCGCCGTCCACCGCCAGGACCAGCCGGTCCAGCCCGCCCGCAGCCTGCACCGCGCCATGCAATGCACCAAGCGAGGCGCTATGGCGGAAATCGGCCCAGATCATCTCGGCGCCGGGCAGGGCAAGCTCGGCGAGCGTCATCCGCACCAGATTGCTGCCCGCGACGAAGACCCGCGCCGCGCTGTCCGGCTTTACCGCCTCGGGCCTCACTTGCAGCGCCAGATCATTCAACAGGACAAGCTTGCGGTCGGTCATGGCGATACCCCCAAAAGACAGGTGATCCCGGACCCCGGGATGCGCCCTGACCAACGCCCGCGCGCTGCCTGCGGTTCCCCGCGCGCCCGGAGGGAACCGGTTCCCCGATCCGCACGTTTGCTGAAAAGCGCAAACGGGGGACATCATGGCAGACATCGACGAGGCCGCAGCCCAGCGGCAGGACCGGCTGACAGCTCCGGTCGAAAGCGGCCATTCCATCGTCACACTGACCACGCTTGCCACCATCACCACCGTCTGCGCCATTCTCTACATCGCCAAGGACCTGTTCCTGCCGCTCGCGCTGGGGATGCTGATCGCCTTCGTCCTGACCCCCCTCGTCAATGTCCTGCGCCGCCGGGGCCTGCGCGACATGCCGGCCGTGATCCTCACCGTGATCTCCGCCGGCGCGCTGGTCGCCGCCTTCGTGCTGATCCTCGCCTACCAGATCTCCCAGATCGGGGTGAACCTGCCGCAGTACCAGGGGAACGTGCTGGACAAGATCGACACCCTGCTCGACGCGGGCACCGGCAACAAGTTCGTGGCCCACCTGCAGGGCATGGTCGAGAACATCTCCGAACGGCTCGAGGCCGAATCCGCCGGACCGGATGCCGGAAGCCAGACCATGAAGGTCGAGGTGGTCGAGCACACCGGAGTGATGGACTGGCTGAACGGCGTCATCCTGCCCGCCCTCGCGCCCGTCGGCATCTTCGGTCTGATCTTCGTCGTGGTGATCTTCGCGCTTCTGGAGCGCGCCACCCTGCGCGACCGGCTGGTGCAGCTGATCGGCGGGTCGAACATCCTCGCCACCTCGCGCCTGCTGGCCGAAGCCGGGTCCCGCGTCTCGACCTACCTTCTCGCCCAGCTGGTCGTGAACGTGATCTATGCCGTCCCGATCTGGCTGGGCCTCTGGCTGATCGGGGTGCCGAACGCGCTGTTCTTCGGCCTCGTCACCCTGGTGATGCGTTTCGTGCCCTATATCGGCTCGGCGATCTCGGCGATCCTGCCCTTGCTGATGGCCTTTGCCGTCTCGCCCGACTGGTCGCTGGTGATCTGGACCGGTGTCCTCTTCGCCGTGGTCGAGTTCACCACCTCGAACATCATCGAGCCCTGGTTCTACGGCCAGCGCACCGGAGTCTCGCCGCTGGCCGTGATCATCTCGGCGATGTTCTGGACCTGGCTCTGGGGGCCGATGGGGCTGATCATCGCCACGCCGCTGACCGTGTGCCTGGTGGTCATCGGCCACCACGTCCCCAGCCTGCGTCTCTTCCCGATCATGTTCGGCGACCAGCCCGTGCTGGCCGATTCCGCACGCCTCTACGACCGCCTGCTCGTCGGCCGCTCGTTCGAATTCACCGAGGCCGCCGCCTCCACCACCGCGCAGAACTACCTTGCCGACTATTACGACAGGACGGCGATCCCGGCGCTGGTCCTTGCCCAGGCCGACCATCAGGCGGGCCTCCTGTCGGACCAGCAGACCCAGCGCATCGCCCATGCCGCCTGGGTGCTGACCGAAGAACTGTCGACCGTGGTCGAGGACGAGCTTGCCCTCGGCTCCGAAGCCGCCGAGCCCGAGGAGGGCGCCTCGCTCATCACCAACGGGCGGCTCGACGGGCTTGGTCGCAAGATCGTCGTGCTCGGCGCGCAGACCCGGCTGGACGAGGCCGCCGCGCAGATGGTCGCCCAGGCGCTGCGCGCCGAAGGGGCCGAGGTCCAGGCGCTTCCCCTGCGCACCGCACTTCCGCGCGGGCTGGGCGGCTTCAAGCCGGAAACCGTGGTTATGGTCTCGCTCGACGACACGCCGTCCCCCGCGGCCGAGTTGCAGTTGCGCCAGTTCCGCCGCCGCATGGCCGACGTGCGTCTCGGACTGGCGCTTTGGCCCACCTTGACCACGGAAACGGCCGCGCCCCGTCGGAAGGGCGCGGCCGATTTCCTGGCCTTGGGGATGGAGCAGCTCTTTGCCGAAGCCTTCCAGAAGCCCGCGGCGGCGGCGGCCTAGAGCTCCGCCGCCCCACGGGTGCCAAGGTCGGGGCTCTTGCCCTTGACTGCGCCCGCCACGATCTCGGCCAGCCCGCGCAACAGTCCCGGGCCATCCCAGACATCGGCGCGGCCGGGGTCGATCACCAGCGTCACCACGTCATGCGCCTCGGCGCCGCGCGGCCAGAACGCCTCGGCACCGGGGTTCCAAAGGTCCTTCACCAGGCCCTTGTCCGCATCCACCGTGGCCTCGCCCACCAGCGCCACATGGTCGCCCTTGCCCTGATAGCTCAGGAACACCCGGCCATCGACACGAATGTCCCGCGCCGCCGAACTGTCGCTTTCCGTCAGGATGTAGATCACGCCCTTCTCCGGCGTGGGAATCGTCGACATGGGGCGCCCGCGCGGGCCTTCGCTGCCCTGAGTCACCAGCATTGCGATGTCGATCGCCTTCAGCATCTCCCAGACCCGCTCGGCCGGGATCGGCTCCAGCTTCGGCGGGTTCTGCGTGTTCTCGTGATCGCTGACCAGGGCCATTTCAGTCTCCATTTGGAAAGGGGGTTGTCCTAAGTCCAACGCCCCATCGGCCCCCGGGTTCCGGGGCTCAGCCCGCCACCGCCTGCCAGACGGTCACGGACTGCCAGGCCAGCGGCGCAGTGCTGTCCTCGATAAGATCGCAGACGATAGGATCGCGCGCGGTATCCAAGCGGCGACGCCAGCTTCCCTCGGGCAGCACGAATTCCGCATCATCCCCCGCGTTCAGCACGATCAGCAGATCGGCCTCGGACCGATGATAGCGCAGCCCCAGCGGCCCGTCGGCATCCCAGTCGGCATCGCCCATCGGTGCGCCGGATTGCCACCAGCTGACCTCCGGCCCCTCGCCCTCGCCCGGCCCCTTCGCAAAGCGCGAATCCGCCAGTCCCACCTCGCGCCGGAACGCCGCCAGCGCGGATACCGCTGCAATCAGCCGCTGGTCGGCCTTTGCCCAGTCCAGCCAGGCGATCTCGCTGTCCTGGGCATAGGTGTTGTTGTTGCCGCCCTGGCTCTGGCCGAACTCGTCGCCCGCCAGCAGCATCGGCACCCCCTGCGACAGGAGCAGCGTCGCCAGCATGGCCTTCGACCGCCGGTGCCGTGCCTCCAGAGTGCCCGGGTCCTCTGTCGGCCCCTCGACCCCAAGGTTGTGGCTCAGGTTGTTGTCGCTGCCGTCGCGGTTGCCCTCGCCGTTCGCCTCGTTGTGCTTGTGGTCGTAGCTGACCACGTCGCGCAGGGTGAACCCGTCATGCGCCGCGAGGAAATTTATGCTAGAGGTCGCCGGCCGCTGCGAATGGTCGAACTGCACCGGAGAGCCCAAAAGCCGCTGCGCCAGCTCGCCCCGCAGGCCCGGATCGCGACGCCAGAAAGCCCGCATGTCATCCCGCGCCTTGTCGTTCCATTCGCGGAAGGGAAAGGGAAATCCCCCCACCTGATAGCCGCCTGCACCGATATCCCAGGGCTCGGCGATCAGCTTGACCTGCGCCAGCACCGGGTCCTGCCGGATCGCGGCGAAGAAGTTCCCGTCGCGCTCGAACCCCGCCGCATCGCGGCCAAGGGTCGAGGCAAGATCGAAGCGGAACCCGTCGACATGGACGACCTGCACCCAGTAGCGCAGACTGTCGATCACCATCCGCATCACCATCGGATGCGCCACGTTCAGTGTATTGCCGCAGCCCGTGGTGTCGAAACAGTGCCGCTTGTTCTCGGCCAGCAGATAGTAGCTGGCATTGTCGATACCACGGAACGACAGCGTCGGGCCCAGTTCCGAACCTTCGGCCGTGTGGTTGTAGACCACGTCCAGGATCACCTCGATCCCCGCCCGGTGCAGCTTCTGCACCACCGATTTCACTTCTTCGATCCGGCCAGTGTTCAGATAGGCCCGGTGCGGCGCGAAGAAGGACAGGGTGTTGTAGCCCCAGTAATTCTTCAGCCCCTTGTCCAGCAGGAACTGGTCATGCAGGAACCCGTGCATCGGCAGCAGTTCAACCGCCGTCACCCCGATCCGCCGCAGATGCTTGATCACCGCCTCCGAGGCGAGCCCCCCCAGATGCCCCCGGTCCGACTCGCGCACGCCGGGATGCCGCATCGTCGCGCCCTTCGGGTGCGCCTCCCAGATCAGCGTGTCTTCCCAGCGGTGCCGCAGCGCCTCCTCGGCGTCCCAGTCGAACTCAGGGTCCTCGACCACCGCCTTCGGCACGAAGGGCGCCGAGTCGCGGTCGTCCCGTGTCAGATCGTCCCCCGTATGGCCGAAGACTGCCGGGTCCCAGGTCAGCTCCCCGCGCAACTCCCGCGCATAGGGGTCAAGAAGCAGCTTCGCGGGATTGAAACGGTGCCCCGCCTCTGGCTCCCAGGGACCGTGCACCCGGTAGCCGTAGACCTGGCCGGGCCGCACCCCCGGCAGATAGCCGAACCAGATGCCGCCCTGTATCTCGGGCAGCTCCAGCCTCGCGGTCTCGGCCTTGCCCTCGGCGTCGTAAAGGCACAGCTCCACCCGCGTCGCGTTTTCGGAGAACAGGGCGAAATTGGTGCCTTCACCATCAAAGACCGCCCCGATCATGTCGGGACGGCCTTTGGTGGCATCGAAGCCCGGCGTGGGCTGGCTGTCCTGGATCATTGCACCCCCTGCGCTTTCCGGCTCTGGCCCGCCCTGCCGGACAAGAGCTGGAACACCGGAGTCCTGAGCGCTCCGCGCCGCGCCAGCATCGCCGAGGTGACCAGAGTGGTCTCGCCCGAGACGCGGAACCAGCGCCGGTCCTCCTCGGGGTCGTCGCCGATCTGCAACCCGTGCGGCACCACCGTCCCCGGCGCGACGATCACGTTCGACAGCCGTACCCCCGGCGAGACCCGCGCCCCCGGCATCAGCACCGAGCGGTCCAGCGCCGTCCACCGGCTGGGGTCCTCGCTGCCGACAAGCGGCGACATCAGCCGCAAACCGCCCAGGTTCAGGCTGGCCTGAAATGGCTCGCGCGGGGCACGGCCCAGGGCCTCCATCTGCATCCCCGGCACGAAGGGCCTCCGGCACGGCGGCGGGCCCGCCTCGAAGTCGAGCCAGCTTTGCCGCAACCCATCCAGCGTCCCCACGTCGCGCCAATAGCCGTCCCAGCGCCAGACCGCCGCATCACCCGCCTGCACCGCCCGCGGGATCACGTCCTCGCCGAAGTCCAGCACGGCCGGATCGTTCAGCAATTCGCGCAGCCAGGCCCAGTCGATCACATAGATCCCCAGCGACGCCAGCGACCGCTTGGGATCGCCGAAGATCGCCGCCGGCTGTGTGGGCTTCTCGGCAAAACCCGCGATCCGGTGCCCCGGCCCCTCGGTGACGATGCCGAACCGCCCCGCCTCTTCCCGCGGGACCGGCATCGCCGCCAGCGTCAGGGCGGCGCCCGACTCCCGGTGCGCCTCCACGAAATGCCGGTAGTCCATCGAATAGACATGGTCCGCCGCCACGACCAGCAGCTCCTTGGCCCCCATCGCATCCAGCTGCGCCGCATTGGCCCGCAGCACATCCGCCGTCCCGGCATAGCCGCGCCCCTCGCGGGCCGCCTGCCCATCCCGCAGCTCCAGCCTGTCGCCCCAGAGCGGGGCCCAGACCTTCTGCAGATGCGTCGTCAGCGTCGAGGGCCGATACTGCGTGCCCACGATCACCCGGCCCACCCCCGACCGCGCCAGCGAGGCCATGGTGAAGTCCACGATCCGATGGAACCGCGCGAAGGGCAGCGCGGGCTTGCACTCCCGCCCGGTCAACTCGTGCAGCCGGGTTCCCTGCCCGCCGGCCAGGACGATCGCGACGATATCGGTCAGTTCGGGTGTGTCGGACACGGCAACCTCGCTTCGCTGGGGGGTCTTCTGGATGTGCCTCCATCAACACCCGAACGCCGCGGAAGTTCCCATCACGAATGGGTCAATGCGCTCAGTTCAGCCGATCGTCGAAGCTGCGATGCTCATAGGGTTCGTCGCCGAACTCCGCCCCCCGATGGATCACCGTCATCCCCCGCATCCGACCCGCCACGCCCCTGATGATCAAGGCCCGGACCGGCGGCAGCAGCAGGATCAGCCCCAGCGCGTCGGTGAAGAATCCCGGCAGGATCAGAAGCACCGCCGCCACCCCCACCAGCGCCCGGTGCGCCAAGGGCGACAGCGGGTCGTGCAGCCCCTCGCGGAACCCCCGCTGCAGGGTCTCGCGGCTTGCCAGCGCCGTGCCTTTCAACAGCAGCACCCCCAGCACCCCGCTCAGCAGCACCCAGGCCAGCGTCAGCCACAGGCCCAGCTTCGCCCCCAGCGTGACGAACAGCCCGATCTCGATCAGCGGCAGCGCCAGCAGTCCCAACACGATCCACATCGCCGCTCTTCCCCCGTTCCTTGCCGCCGCGTGGTAGACTTCGCCGCGACCCCACCCTACATAGGGGCAAGCCGTGCCAATTCAAACGGAACCACCCAGTCCAGAGGTCATCCATGAACGGGTCCCTGATCCAGCTCCTCGTCCTTGCCGGGATCGCGATCTTCCTGATCCTCAAGCTGCGCTCGGTCCTCGGCACCCGTGACGGTTTCGAGAAACCGCCGATCCCGCTGGACGAGGTCCGCCCCCGCCTCCGCCGCGACTTCGAGGTGATCGAGGGCGGGCCGGACCGCGACATCACCGACCATGTGCCCGAAGGCTCCGACGCCGCCCGCGCCCTGGCCGAGATGAAGAAGGCCGAACCCGGCTTTGCCGTCGGCCCCTTCCTGCAAGGCGCGCGCGGCGCCTACGAGATGATCCTGATGGCCTTCGAGAAGGGCGAGCTTGACCGCATCCGTCCCTTCCTTTCCGACGATGTCGAAGCCAGCTTCGCCGAGGCCATCGCCCAGCGCGAAAGCGGCGGGCTGACGGTCGAGGCCAGCTTCCTCGGCATCAAGGAGCTTGCCCTTCAGGATGCCACCTTCACTCCTGAAAGCCGCTTCGGCGAAATTGCCGTCCGCTTCGTGGCCGACCAGACCTATGTCGTGCGCAACAAGGCCGGAGAGATCGTCGAAGGCTCGCCGCGCGAAGTGAAGAAGACGCGCGACATCTGGACCTTCGCCCGCCAGATGGGGTCGGACGACCCGAACTGGCAGCTTGTCGCCACCGGCGACTGACCTTTGGGATGCGGCCGGCGCTCGCTTTCCTTGCCACCGCGGCGGCCCTGATGGCCGCCCCGCTTCCCGCCGAAGTCCTTGATTTCGAAGCGCTCGACGGCTGGCGCGACGACAACCATGTCGCCGCGTTGCAAAGCTTCCTGAACACCTGCGACCTGATCGACGCGCCCGACTGGCAGCCGATCTGCGCCCTGGCCGCCGATGTGCCGAAGGACGAGGCCTCGGCCCGCAGCTTCTTCGAGCTTTTCTTCAAGCCCGTTGTCGTGGGCGCCCCTCCCGCCCTCTTCACCGGCTATTTCGAGCCCGAACTGAACGGCTCCGCCACCCGCGGCGGCCGCTTCCAGTATCCGATCTACCGCCGCCCGCCCGAGTTGCAGGAAGGCATGGTCTATCACAGCCGCGCCGCCATCGAAGGCGGGGCCATCGCCGGACGCGGTCTCGAACTCGCCTGGCTCGACGATCCGGTCGATGTCTACTTCCTGCAAGTGCAGGGCTCGGGCCGCATCCGCATGACCGACGGCACGGTGATCCGCGTCGGCTATGCCGGGAAGAACGGCCATGCCTACCGCTCCGTCGGGCAGGAGATGATCCGCCGCGGCACCCATACGCTGGATCAGGTCTCCGCCCCGGAAATCGCCAACTATGTCCGCACCAACCCCGGCTCAGGCCGCGACCTCCTCGACACCAATCCCTCCTATGTCTTCTTCCGCAAGATCGGCACGCTGAAGACGGAAGACGGGCCCATCGGCGCGATGGGCCGCTCGATCACCACGTTGCGCTCCATCGCCATCGACCCGAAGTTCACCCCCCTCGGCGCGCCGGTCTGGATCGAGAAGGACGGCAAGCGCCCGATCCGCAGCCTGATGGTGGCGCAGGATACCGGCGGTGCGATCAAGGGAATGCAGCGCGCTGACATCTTCTACGGCACCGGCGCCGGGGCAGGAGATGCCGCAGGCACGGTCAAGGACCGCGGCCGCATGGTGCTGCTCCTGCCCATCGACCGCGCCTTCGCGATGCTGGAAAGCGACTGACCCGATGCGCCGCCGCCGCTCCCTCTCGCCCGAGGAGGCGGACCTCTGGCGCTCCGTTGCCCGCACCGCGCGGCCCCTGCACAGTCCCCCGATCCACCTGCCCGAACCCGCGCCCGCCCCGGAGCCGCCGCCGCTCGCCCATGCCCGGCCACGCCTGTCGCCCTTCCTGCTGGGCGAAAAGCATCGCAAGCCCGAAAAGCATGACCTCGCGCCCGGCCTGTCCGATCTGGTCGCTCAGGTCCCCCTCAGGATGGACGCGGGCACCCATGCCAGGATGACCCGCGGCAAGCTGCAGCCCGAAGCCCGGATCGACCTGCACGGGATGACCTTGGCCGAGGCGCATCCCGAACTGATCCGCTTCATCCTCAACGCCCAGTCCTCCGGGTTGCGGCTGGTGCTGGTGATCACCGGCAAGGGCAAGCGGCGCGAGGATACCGGCCCGATCCCCCAGCGCGTCGGCGCGCTGCGCCACCAGGTTCCGCACTGGCTCCACCTGTCGCCCCTCGGCCCGGCGGTCCTGCAAGTCACCGAGGCGCACCTGAAACATGGCGGCGGCGGCGCCTACTACGTCTATCTCCGCAAGCGCTAAACCAATACAATTAAACTAAAATTCGCCTTGCTCCTTGGGAAATACTCCACGGGGGTCCGGGGGTGTGAAACCCCCGGCGACCGATGCAGCAGGTCGACCGCTACTGCCCCTCCGCGATCGCCCCCACCGGTTTCAGGACGATCTCGGTCGCGTTCCGCACCGTCAGCACCAGCCCCGGCAGAAGGCCCACCCGCGCCCGGGCATCGGCGGTGAAGGCGTCCGCAATCCCCACCAGCCCGCCGAACAGCTTCAACAGCGCCGGGTTCTCGCCCAGGTTCAGGTGTCCCGCTCCGGTGGTATAGGCCGCCGTATCCAGGTAGATCACGTTCAGGTCGGCGATCTTTTCCACGCTGTTGATGTTGCCCAGCCGGTCCCCCGTGCCCGACAGCGTCGCCGAGATGTTCAGGATCCGGTCGCGCGAGCTTCCGAAGATCACGAAGGGCTGCGGCAGTTTGCCGATATCGCGCGCCTGCGCCCGGAACACGTCCAGGTCCAGGTCCGGCGCGATCAGCACCACGCCCTTGATATGATCCAGCGCATGGGGCCCGTCTTTCAGCACCATCTGCCGCAGGCCCTCCATCGTCAGGAAGGCGCCCATCGAATGCGCGATGATGATGATGTCCCGCGCCTCGGCATCCTCGACCTCGTCCAGCAGGGTGACGAAACCCGACCGCCCGAACAGCACCGAATCGCGGTCATAGACATAGCCCAGCGCCGACCCGCGCGAGGGCCAGGCGTAGTGCACCGCCACTCCCGGCACCTCCAGGTCATGGTGCATCTGCGCCACCCGATAGACCCCCTCGGCCATGGTGTTGTTGAAGCCGTGGACATAGACTACCGCGTCCTTTTGCCCCCTCAGCTTCATCGCCGCCCGCAGCGCCGCGCTGAACTCGTCCGCCGAGCCGAAGCTCCGCTGGTCCAGCGTCAGGAAGTCGCGCTTCCCGTCCGGCTTGCGGCTTTTCGGCGGCCAGTTCACCTTGCCCGGTTCCCGGTCCGGCGGGATCGCGATGTCATAGCGCAGGAAGGCCGGCTCGCCCGACCGGCCGAAGGCATAGACCTCGCCGTCCTTCATCCGCGTCGTGCCGACGAAGATCGTCTCCGGCACGCCCCCCGACAGCCCGGCAGGCGCCATGGTGAAATCCCCCCGCGCCGCGCAAGCCCCCAGCAGCAGAACCATCAAAAGCTTGCGCACCGGCATCTCCCCTTTCACCCGACCCTCACCCGCCCGCCGGGCGGCGTCAACCCGCCCTTCCCGGTGGACAGCGAACCCCCGCCGCAGCTACCCTTTCCCGATCACGGAAGGAGCCGCGAATGAAACTCACCGGCAAGACCGCCCTCGTCACCGGCGGCAACCGCGGCATCGGGCTTGCCACCGTCCGCGCACTCGCCGAGGCGGGGGCCGAGGTCCACTTCACCGCCCGCAGTGCGCCAAACCTCACCGCCGCCCGGCGCGACCTGGGCGAGACGCAGGCCACCGGCCACCTTGCCAACATGACCGACCGCATCGCCATGGCGACGCTTCTCGACCAGGGCTTCGACATCCTGGTGAACAACGCCGCCGTCATCGCCCCCATCGGCCGCATCCTCGACATCCCGGCAGAAGACTGGGCGACAAGCATCGACATCAACCTCACCTCCGCCTTCCACGCCACCCAACGCGTATTGGCCCACATGGTTGCGCGGGGCGGCGGCACCATCGTCAACATCTCCTCCGGCGCGGCCCATCGGCCACAGGAGGGCTGGTCGGCCTACTGTGCCGGCAAGGCCGGGCTCGCCATGCTGACCCGCTCGATCCATCTGGAATATGGCGCCCAGGGCATCCGCATCTTCGGCTTCGCCCCCGGCGTCGTCGACACCGACATGCAGGTTGCCATCCGCGCCTCGGGCATCAACCCGGTCTCCAAGCTGCCCCGCGAAAGCCTCGCCCCCGCGTCAGAGCCCGCCCGCGCCATCGCCTGGCTCTGCACGCCCGCCGCCGATCCCCTTGCCGGGCAGGAGCTCGACGTCCGCAACCCCGAACTGCGCGCCGCGTCCGGGCTGCCCCCTCTGCCCTGACGCGTATCTACAACCTGTAGTTACATGTATCTACACAGATTCCCGCGCCTGCATCCGCCAAGCCCTTGCCCCGAAAGGCCCCCATGCGCCCCGCTTTCCTCGCCCTCGGCCTTCTCGCCAGCCCGGCGTTCGCCGATCCCTCGCTGCAGGACGCCACTTCCGGCCTCGACCTTTTCCCCTGCGAGCTTTCCAGCCTGTCCTGCACCACCCTTGCCGTGCCGCTCGACCACCGCGCCAACGATCCCGCGCAGACGCTGGACATCACCTTCGCCCTCTCCTTCGCCAGCAGCGAAAGCAAGGGCATCCTTTTCTATTTCGTCGGCGGTCCCGGCGGCTCCGGCCTCGCCTCGGCCGACAGCTATCTCGCCTCCTTCGACCCCTCGCTGACCGAGAATATCGACATCGTCTTCGTCGACCAGCGCGGCACCGGCCCGGTCCACGGTCTTGCCTGCCCGAAGGCGCAGGCAACCTTCGACATCGCCCCCGCGCCGCTCACCGACCCCGAGGCCATTCTCGCCACGGCGAAAACCTATGTCGCCGATTGCACCGCAGAGCTTGACGCCGACGCTCTCCTCGCCGTCGTGAACACCGACCAGGCCATCCGCGACTCCGAGCTGTTCCGCCAGAAGATCGGCGCGCCGAAGGTCTGGCTCTACGGCGAAAGCTACGGCACCCAGCTGGTCCAGGCCTATGCGACGCAGTTTCCCACCGCCGTCAGGGGCGTGATCGTCGACGGTGTGGTCGACCTCACGCTCACCTCCGAGCAGTTCTACCGCCGCTACACGCTTGCCGCCGAGCAACTCCTTGCCGAAACCTTCGCCCTCTGCCCCACCATTCCCGCCTGCAAGACCGACATTCCCGGCGATGCCGCACAGGTCTATGACGATCTCGCCGCACGCCTCGCCGCCGCCCCGGTGACGGTCCCCTACATCCTCGCCGACGGCAGCACCGCCCAGCGCCAGCTCACCGCCGGGCTTCTCGAAGCGACCGCCTTCAACGCCCTCTACTCTTCCGAGGGCCGGGCCGAGTTCCTGCGCACGCTTGCCGCTGCCGGGCGCGGCAATCTCGTGCCCATGCTGCAGCTTGGCTATTCCAATATGTATATCGACCCGGAATCCGAAATCGGCATGGAGGATTCCGGCTGGTTCGGCGCCGCCTACTACGCCATCACCTGCAGCGACTACGGCAGCGGCGAAGGCACCGCCGACGAAAGCGCCCGGCGCATCCTCGACGAGGCGAACGCCCTTGCACCCGAGGCGCCTCGCCTGATCCGCTCCTATTTCCTGGAACGCATCGCCTGCACCTACTGGCCGCAGCAGGGCCCCGACACCCGCCCCGCGCCCTATGCCGGGGGCGATTTTCCGACCCTCGTCCTGAACGGCGACCGTGACCCGATCACCCCTATCACGATGGCCTGGTCGGTCCTCGACAACGCGAAGAACGCCTATGGCGTCTTCATGGCCGGAGGCCCGCATGTCATCTGGGGCCGGGGCTTCGCCTGCCCCGACACGATCGTCGAGGCGCTCCTCTATGACGGCACCCTGCCCGCCGCCCACGAGCAGTTGTGCGAACAGGACCCGGTCGGCGACTATACCCCGCTTACCCTGACCGACCCGGCCCAGCTGGCAGACCCCTTTGCCGTGGCCCGCGCGGTAGAGACCGAGCTTATGAACTACATCCCGCTCGCGGGCTGGAACGGCGAACATCCCGCCAGCTTCGGCTGCCCCTTCGGCGGCACCCTGACGGCCACGCCTACAGATCAGGGCACCGACTTCGCCTTCGCCGATTGCCACTTCTGGCCGGACCTCGGCTTCGGCGGCACCGGGGTGGAACTGTCGATGGACGCACCCGAGGACGGCCTGACCCTTACCCTCGGCTTCACCGGCGCGGTGCAGGGCGATGTCACCTACCTCCACCGTACGGCGGATGAGGCCTACAGCCTGACCGGCACCTGGAACGGCCAGCCCGCCGCCCTGCCTCGCAACGGACCCTAGCCATGACCGCGCCCGCGCCCCCTGATGTCGCCGAAGCCGTCCGCGCCCTGATGCCGGAACTTCGTCGCCAGGGCCTGATCGCGCTCGGCCTGATCGTCGTCTCCATTGTCGTCTCGGGCGTCCTGCTGGTCCTGATCCTGAACGCCCAGATGGAAAGCCGGGACCGCTGGAAACTCGCCTTCTTTGCGGCGGGGGCAGGCGTCTTCGCGGCGGTCATGGCCTGGAAATGGATGATCCGCGCGCAAGAGCGGCTGGTCATGCCGATCCTGGCCCGCTCCATCGGCCTTGGCTACGCCAAGGACGCCAAGGCCTTCGTCAAGGCCCTGCCCAAGCGCCTTCTCCCTGCAGGCCTTCGCGGGGGCGAAGATCACATCCACGGCACGCTCGGCGCCCATGCGATCCAGCTTGCCGAGGTGACGGTCGAAACCGGCGGCAAGAACTCGAAGACCCTGTTCAAGGGCATCGTGGCACAGTTCCCTAATCGCACCGCCATGCCCGCCTTCTTCATCGCCCGCGAGGACAAGACCCGCCCCGGCATCTTCTTCGGCGGCGACCTTTCGACCGACGGGTTGCGCCACCTCCGCAATCTGGTCGCGGGCGGCCGCACCTACGGCATCTGGACTTCCTGGGCGGAGGGGCCGGAACCGCCCGCCCTCTCTGCCGTGATCGACATCCTCACCAGCCTTGAAGGCCGCCTCGGTCCGGGGGCCGAGCTTTATGCCGCCACCTCGAACGGGGTGGAAATGCACGTCGCCCTCAGCCACAGCCGCAACCTGTTCCGGCTCGGTGGCCTGTTGCCCGCCGAGGACCGTCTTTTCGCCGAAGTGCAGCAGGCCATGCAGGACCTGACGATCCCGCTCACCCTGGCGCAAGCCCTGATCCAGGCCGAGGAAACGGCGGCTTCAAAAGGTTAAGCGAAGGTAAAGGCCCACGCTTAACACCTTGATTTTACTTGACCTGAAAAGCTGCCCACGCGTGGGCAGCCTATTTCGCCACCCTCGCATTCCGGCTGGCGATCAACCGCAGCCGCAGCGCATTCAGCCGGATGAACCCTTCCGCATCCTTCTGGTCATAGGCGCCGGCATCCTCCT
>NZ_DAIQAT010000017.1:0-39780 GCF_036781545.1 Tabrizicola sp. | reverse complement strand
ACCGTCACCTTGGCGCGCGGGTTGATCTGCTTCAGGTCATAGATCAGCTGCGCCAGATCCTCGATGGAATAGATGTCGTGGTGCGGCGGGGGCGAGATCAGCGTCACCCCCGGCGTCGAATGGCGCAGCCGCGCGATCAGCGCCGTGACCTTCATCCCCGGCAGCTGCCCGCCCTCGCCGGGCTTGGCCCCCTGCGCGACCTTGATCTCCAGCTCCTCGCAGGCGTTCAGGTATTCCGCCGTCACGCCGAAGCGGCCAGACGCGACCTGCTTGATCTTGGCCGAGGGGTTGTCCCCGTTCGGTTCCGGCAGGAAATGCGCAGGGTCCTCGCCGCCTTCGCCGCTGTCGGACTTCGCCCCGATCCGGTTCATCGCCACGTTCAGCGTCTTGTGCGCCTCGGGCGACAGCGCGCCCAGCGACATGCCCGGCGTCACGAACCGCTTGCGGATCGAGGTGATCGATTCCACCTCCTCGATCGGCACCGGCTTGCCCAGCGCCTTGATGTCCAGAAGGTCGCGCAGATGGATCGGCGGGTTCGCCCGCATCGCTGCGGAATACTGCTTCCAGACGTCATAGCTCGCCCGGTCGCAGGCCGATTGCAGCATGTGCATCGTCTGCGCTTCCCAGGCGTGTTTCTCGCCCGACCGCCGCGCCTTGTAGAAGCCGCCGATGGGCAGCACATCCGCGCCACCCAGCCAGCCGCGCTTGTGGACCTCTTCCAGCTTCTGCTCCACGCCGGTCAGCCCGATGCCCGAGATGCGCGACTGCATCCCCGGGAAATATTCCGCCACCATGGCGCGGGACAGGCCCACGGCTTCAAAGTTGAGACCGCCGCGATAGGAGGAGATCACCGAAATCCCCATCTTCGACATGATCTTGAGAAGCCCCGCGTCGATGGCATCGCGATAGCGCCGCATAGCATCGGTCAGCGAGCCGTCCAAAAGCCCGCGGTCGATCCGGTCGGCGATGGAATCCTGCGCGAGATAGGGGTTCACCGTCGTCGCGCCCGACCCGATCAGCACCGCGAAGTAATGCGGGTCGATGCATTCCGCCGACCGCACGTTGATCGAGCAGAAGGTCCGCAGCCCCTTGCGTGTCAGCCAGCTGTGCACGGCGCTGGTGGCAAGGATCATCGGCATCCCCACCTTGTCCACGCCCTGATGCTCGTCCGTCAGCACCAGTTGCCCTGCGCCCGAGCGTACCGCATCCTCGGCCTCGGCCCGGATGCGCTCCAGCCCCTGCCGCAGGTCGTCCAGCCCCTCGCCCACGGGGAAGGTGCAGTCGATGAACGCCACCTGATCGCCAAAGCGCTCTACCATCACCTCGAACTCGCGATTGGCGATGAAGGGGCTTTCCAGCACCAGGATCTCGGTCTGGCTATTGTTCTCGTCCAGCACGTTGCGCAGGTTGCCGAAGCGGGTCTTCAGGGACATGACACGCCCCTCGCGCAAGCTGTCGATGGGCGGGTTCGTCACCTGGCTGAAATTCTGCCGGAAGTAATGCGACAGCGGCCGGTAGACCGCAGACAGCACCGCCGGCGGCGTGTCGTCGCCCATGCTGGCGACCATCTCCTTGCCGTCCTCCGCCATTGGCGCCAGGACCTGCTCCAGCTCCTCGACCGTGAACCCTGCCGCGATCTGCCGCTTGCGCAGCTCGCCCCCGGTGAAGGTCTGGGTCTCGGGAATGTCGCGCAAGAGGCTGTTCAGGTCGATGACCTTCTCGATCCACTGGCCATAGGGCTGTGCTGCCGCCAGTTTGTTCTTCATCTCTGTGTCGTGGTAGAGCTTGCCCTCCGCCATATCGACCGCGATCATCTGCCCCGGCCCCAGCGCCCCTTTCTCGCGCACGGTGCTTTCGTCCACCGGCACCATCCCCGCTTCCGACCCCGCGATCAGCATCCCGTCGCCGGTGATGACATAGCGCATCGGGCGCAGACCGTTGCGGTCGAGCCCGCCACAGACCCAGCGGCCGTCGGTCATCGCCAAAGCCGCCGGGCCGTCCCAGGGCTCGATGACCGAGTTGCAGTAGGAATACATGTCGGCCCAGGCCTTGGGCATGTTGATCGTCTGCTTCGACCAGGCTTCCGGCACCAGCATGGTCTTCGCCATCGGCGCGCTACGGCCCGACCGCACCAGCGCCTCGAACACCGCGTCCAACGCGCCGCTGTCGGACGTGCCCGAGGGGATGATCGGCTTGATGTCTTCCGCCGCCGCGCCGAAAGCCTCGGACGACATGCGGATCTCGTGGCTCCGCATCCAGTTGACGTTGCCCTTCAGCGTGTTGATCTCGCCGTTGTGCGCCAGCATGCGGAACGGCTGCGCCAGCCACCATTGCGGGAAGGTGTTGGTGGAATAGCGCTGGTGATAGATTGCGAAGGCGGATTCGAACCTTTCGTCCATCAGGTCCGGGTAGAAGGTCGCCACCTGCTCGGCCAGCATCATCCCCTTGTAGATGATCGACCGGCACGAGAGCGAGCACAGGTACATCCCCTGGATGCCCGCCGCCGTCGCCGCCTTCTCGATCCGGCGGCGGATGATGTACAGCTCGCGCTCGAACTGCTCCTGGTCCACGTCCTTTTCGCAGCGGATCAGGATCTGCTCGATCTCGGGCCGGGTCGCATTGGCCTTTTCCCCCAGGACCGAGACATCCACCGGCACATGCCGCCAGCCATAGATGTAATGGCCCATCCGCAGGACCTCGGTCTCCACGATGGTCCGGCAGCGCTCCTGCGCGCCGAAATCGGTGCGCGGCAGGAAGACCTGGCCCACGGCAATCAGCTTGTGGCCGTCCGGCTCGTGCCCCGTGCGCCGCACCTGGTCGTAGAAGAATTTGACGGGGATCTGCACATGGATCCCCGCCCCGTCACCGGTCTTGCCATCGGCATCCACCGCGCCCCGGTGCCAGACCGCCTTCAGCGCATTGATGCCGTTCTCCACCACCTTGCGGCTGGGCTTGCCCGAGACGGACACCACCAGCCCCACCCCGCAGGAGGAATGCTCATCCTCGGCCTTGTAAAGCCCGTTCGCATCCAGCCAGGCGCGCTTTGTTTCTTCGGCCTTCACCCAGGCGTCGTCATACTTGGTCATGGCTCACTCCTTGAAGCTGGCGGGCAGGATGTTCAGGGGATAGGCGGCTTCCGCCGTCAGCGCATCGCAGTCGAACAGCGGCTGGCTGGAGAGGAACCCCTGCTCGCCCGGAAACACGAACTGCAGGGGCGAGCCGTCGATCGGCAGCCACTGGCCATCGCCCAGATCGGTCTCGCCCGGCCCGGCGAAGAACAGCCGCCAGTCGGGGTTCACATATTCATTCCCCTTCGACCGGCGCAGGACATTGCCCGACAGGTCGTATTCGGTGAAGTCGACTTCGGTCTGTTGCAGGGTGACCCCGTCGATCACGACGCTTTGCCCGGTCAGTCGGTCATACCCCTCCGCCCGGCTGCCGGTGCCATCGTCCTTCGACAGGCCGAAGCTCCAGGTGTCCATGCCTTCCGCGATCAACTCGCTGTAGCTGGCGGGGTCCGTCGGGTTGGGGTCGAGGGTCTGCCTCACCGGATCGTAGCTCTCGACCCACTGCCCCTCGCTGTCGATCTTGGAATAGAAGAACGGCCCTTCCTGATCGAGGTCCACCCGCCACTGGTCCCCCGGCCGGTCCGCCTCGCAGCGGTAGTAGTGCGACACCCGGCAGCCCTTGGACTGCACGGTCAGGAACACCTCGCAACCCTCGGGCGCGGTCCATGTGCCGGCAAGGGCGGGGGCGGCCGGAGACATTAGACAGGCAAGGATCACAAACTTCCGCATCGCCGTTTCACCCTGATCAGGTCACATATCCTGACGTTTAAATTTTCCTGCGTCCGGCACGCGTATGGATGGAAGCCATACGCGATCCATACCGGAGCCAGACTATTCCGCCGCCACCGCCCCGGTCTGGGCCAGATAGCCCAGGATCGCCTCGGCCGCCTCGCGTCCGTCGCGGATCGCCCAGACCACCAGCGAGGCGCCCCGCACGATGTCGCCCGCGGCATAGACGCCGGGCAGGCTGGTTTCATGGGTGCGGAAATCGGCCTTCACCGTGCCCCAGCGCGTCACCTTCAACTCGGGCACGCCCCAGAGGCCCGGCAGGTCCTCGGGCTCGAAGCCCAGGGCCTGCACCACCAGATCGGCGGGTTCCACATAATCGGCGCCCTCGATCACTTCCGGCGATTGGCGGCCCGAGGCATCCGGCGCGCCGAGGCGCATCTTCTGCACCATCACGCCCTCGACCTCCACCCCGCCGGTGAAGCCTTTCGGGGCGGAAAGCCACACGAATTCAACGCCTTCCTCCTCGGCGTTCTGCACCTCGCGCTGCGATCCCGGCATGTTCGCCCGGTCGCGGCGATACAGGCACTTCACCGACAGCGCGCCCTGCCGGATCGCTGTGCGCACGCAGTCCATCGCCGTGTCGCCGCCGCCAATCACCACCACCCGCTTGCCGCTGGCGTTCAACTCGCCCGAGTCATATTCGGCCACCTCGTCGCCAAAGCCCTTGCGGTTCGACACCGTCAGATAGTCGAGCGCCTTCACGACGCCCTTCGCACCAACGCCCGGCGCCTCGATGTCGCGCGCCTTGTAGACGCCAGTCGCGATCAGCACCGCATCATGCTGGCCCCGGATCGCGTCGAAGGTGATGTCCTCGCCGACGTTGCAGTTCAGCACGAAATCGACCCCGCCCTCGGCCAGCTGGACGTTGCGGCGCTCCACCACGTCCTTCTCCAGCTTGAAGCCGGGGATGCCATAGGTCATCAGCCCGCCGGCGCGGTCGTAGCGGTCATAGACCGTGACCTGCACCCCCTGCCGCCGCAGCAGGTCCGCCGCAGCAAGGCCGCCCGGGCCCGCGCCGATGATGCCCACCGACTCCGACCGCTCCATATGGGGCCGGATCGGCTTGACCCAGCCTTCCTCCCAGGCGGTATCGGTGATGTATTTCTCGACGCTGCCGATGGTGACGGTGCCGTGGCCCGACTGCTCGATGACACAGTTGCCTTCGCACAGCCGGTCCTGCGGACAGATGCGGCCGCAGATCTCCGGGAAGGTGTTGGTGGCCTGGCTGAGGTCGTAGGCTTCTTGCAGGCGCCCCTCGGCGGTCAGCTTCAGCCAGTCGGGGATGTTGTTGTGCAAGGGGCAATGCGACTGGCAATAGGGCACGCCGCACTGGGAACAGCGGCTGGCCTGCTCGGCGGCCTTGCGGTCGGCGAACTCGCGGTAAATCTCGTGGAAATCCTGCGCGCGCGAGGATGCATCCCGCTTCTCGGGCATCTCGCGCCCGACGGTGACGAATTTCAGCATCTTCTGCGTGGCCATCGGCTGCGTTCCTGGCAAGGTCTTCCGGGTGCGCCTTGGTACAGGGAACCGTCTGACAATAAAAGTCAGTATAGTTTACCTAATTGTCGGTTTTTCTGCAGATGAGACAGGAAAGCTGCCATTTATCTCTCAGAGTAGGTCAGTATGATTTCCCTAAATCGCTAGAACCCCAGCAAAAGCGCCACCAGGGCGGCCGAGCCGACGATGATTCGCCACCAGCCGAACAGGCCGTATCCGTTGCGAGAGATGAAACGCAGCACCCAGCGCACCACCAGCACCGCCGTCACGAAAGCCACCGCGAAGCCCACGGCGATCTGCCAGATATCCCCGAAGTTCAGCACATGCCGGTTCTTGAAGAGATCATAGGCCACCGCCGCGCCCATGGTCGGCAAGGACAGCAGGAAGGAAAACTCCGCCGCCGCGCGCTTCTCCACCCCCATCAGCAGCGCGCCGACGATGGTCGCCCCGGACCGGCTGACCCCCGGCACCATCGCCAGGCACTGGCAGAGGCCGATGGCCAGCGACTTGCGGAAGGGCAGGGCCATCGCGTCGCGGTGCACCGGGGGCGGGGCGATCCGGTCGATGACCAGCAGCACCACGCCGCCCAGGATCAGCATGACCGCGATCAGCATGGGCGTCTCGAACAGGACCTCCTTGACGAAGCCATGCGCCAGAAGCCCCACCACCACCGCCGGAAGAAACGCCAGAAACAGCGAGACCAGCGCCCGCCGCGCCGCATCCTCATACCGCGCGCGCAGCACCAGCCGCGTCAGGATACCGGCATAGACGGTGAACAGGGCCAGGATCGCCCCCAGCTGGATCACCACCTCGAAGGTCTTCCCCTCGCTCTCGAAGCCCAGGAAATGCCCCGCCAACAGCAGATGCCCGGTCGAGGATACCGGCAGGAACTCGGTCAGACCTTCCAGCAGCCCAAGCAGCGCAGCGGTAAGCGTGCTGTCCAAACCTCAGGCTTTCCGCAGGTTCTTGGCCGAATCCTTGATTGCCGCATACTGGCCGGAGGGGCGATAGCACCACAGGTATTCCGGCAGCACCGCTTCCATCGCCGTGGGGGTGATGCCAAGGTCGGAAAAACCCCGCGCGCCCGGCGCCACCACATTGTCGCGCCGCAGGTTCTTCACCTGGTCGCGGCTGAGCATCCTGTTCTCGATCAGGCCCAGCGTCACCGCCTGCACCATGTCGAAGCCGAAGCCCATGATCCGGGCCAGGAAGAACGGGATGTTCACCACCGCCCGGCGCCGCTGCACGACATGCAGCATCCGGCCCATCAGCCCGCGGAAGTTGTCAACCTCGGGCCCGCCAAGCTCATAGATCCCCGGTGCCGCCTGGCCCAGGACAGCCTTCACCGCCGCCTGCGCCACGTCATCCACATAGACCGGCTGAAACCTCGTCCCGGCCCCCACGACGGGGAGGATCGGCCCCATCCGGCTCATCGCCGCGAAGCGGTTGAAGAAGCGGTCCTCGGTCCCGAAGATCACCGAGGGCCGCAGGATCACCGCCGTCGGGAAGGCGGTCAAGACCGCAGCCTCGCCCTCGCCCTTGGACCGCGCATAGTCGCTGTCCGAGCCCGCATCTGCGCCGATGGCCGAGACATGCACCAGCGTCTCCACCCCTGCCGCCGCCGCCAGCCGCGCGATCCGGCCAGCGCCTTCCGCCTGCACGGCGTCGAAGGTGTTGGCGCCGATCCCGTTCAGCACGCCGACGCAGTTCACCACCGCATCCGCGCCATGGATCATCGCCCGAACCGAGTCGTCATCGCGGATGTTGCAGGCCAGCGGTTCCACCTGGCCCGGCACGCCGTAGGGCTTGACGAACAGGGCCTCGTTCGGGCGGCGGCAGGCCACCCGAACCCGCCAGCCTTCCTTGGCCATGCGCCGGGCGATGTAGCGGCCGACAAAGCCCGAGCCGCCGAAAATGGTGACAAGCTTGCTCATGCGCGCACTCCTCGCGGGCACCGGAAAGGCACCGGAAACTGGGCCGATCAATAGCGGCGCCGCCCCGCCCGGGCAAGGCCAAAGCGCCGCCAAGAAATTTCCCGCAGGGGCCGTTGACTCTGCCAGAGGCCACCGTTACATCGCCCATCAGTGCCCAGATGGCGGAATTGGTAGACGCACTGGTTTCAGGTACCAGCGCTGCAAGGCGTGGAGGTTCGAGTCCTCTTCTGGGCACCAATCCCCGATAAGTATTCAGTTTTACGAGATGCTTATCGGGGGACTGTCGATTGCCAGGCAATCCGCTGTCCAGCTTCCGGATCACCGAAATGAGACAGACTGGGCGTGATTGTGCGTGGCCCAAGCCGCCAGCCGATGACAGCAGAAGGTGCAGGCGCTTCATGGACCCCTACCTGCAAGGCACGGGGGGCAAGCTTCCCTAGATTAAGATCGACCCGATCCTCAGGCGCCGACTGTTCAACGTAAAGCCGACGAATGGGATGCTGACCTGCAAGCAGCAGCCGATTGAGGCGACGGCAGCCACGTCGACGCGTGGATCAAAGAGGCCAAGAAGACACCCGTCTTCCGTGCTGCCGGGCCGAGGTCTCGGAGACATCCCAAGGTTGACACTCTCCCCTCGTGCATTCAATCTCAAGATGTAGCCACGAAGGAGGAGGGCATCATGTACGAATTGCTTCCGCTCCTCAATCTTGTGCTGATCGTCATCCTGTTCGTGGTCGTCACCCGAAACCAGCGACCGCCGCCCGAGGATGGCGAGAAACTTCGCCCGACCCGCCCCGGCCGCGGGAGAGCACCCTACTGACCTTTCTGCCCGCGCCATCCGGATGGGGCCGGGATGCGGCGGGCCAAGGAATATGGTGCCGCGCAGGGGAGGTAAGTCCACAGAACTGTTGATGGGATGTCGGCAGGCGGGAAGCGCGCCCTGCGCGTGAACTCTATCGTCCAGCCCCCGAGGTGCACCACACCCGGCAGTTGGAACTCGATCCGGATCGGGGGGCTAATGCTCAGGCCCGGTCGCCGAGACGACCGGGCTTCAATACTCTCAGCGACGGTGATCCTCGTCCTCGTCGTCGTCGTGGCTGCCGGCGGGCAGGTTGAAGAAGCTGTCGGCATCCGAGAAATCCGAGGCCGGGCTTTCGTCCTTCTCCTCGTCGCCGAAGACTTCCAGCCCCGACAGGCCCGAGGGCATCCGCGCGTCCGGCGCCATGCCCAGCGACTGTTCGGTCGACACCAGTTTCCGGCGCTCGTCGTCCGACATCACCGTGCCCTCGGCGGCCTTCTTGCGGGCGGCGGCCTGCACGGCGGCGTCAAGCTCGGACTGCTTGCAAAGCCCCAGCGCCACCGGGTCGATCGGCTGGATGCCCGAGATGTTCCAGTGCGTGCGCTCGCGGATCGACTGGATCGTCGGCTTCGTGGTGCCGACCAGCTTGCCGATGGCCCCGTCGCTGAGCTCCGGGTGGAACTTCACCAGCCACAGGATCGCGGCCGGGCGGTCCTGCCGCTTGGAGAGGGGCGTATAGCGCGGCCCGCGACGCTTTTCCTCGCCCACGGCGGCGGCGTTGAACTTGAGCTTCATCCGGTACAGCGGATCGGCCTGGGCGCGGTCGATCTCGATCGGGTCGAGCTGGTTGTTGGCGACCGGGTCGAACCCCTTGACCCCGGTGGCCACGTCGCCATCGGCGATGCCTTGCACTTCCAGCTCGTGCATCCCGCAGAAATCGGCGATCTGGGCAAAGCTCAGCGTCGTGTTGTCCACCAGCCAGACGGCAGTGGCCTTGGCCATAAGCGGTTTCGACATCGGATCTCTCCTTTACAAAGCTTCCCCGGGCCGGGAAAACGGCGGCGGGCCCTTGCCCGCGAGTTCCACGTTTTCAGGGAATTCACGCGCCCATATAGGGCCGAATTGCACGAAGGGGAAGCGGAAATGCGCCTGTTTCTGTTGGCTATCGCAGCTTTGTGCTGGGCGGGCGCGGCCAGGGCCGAGGGCGAGCGGGCGGGCGATTTCGATTACTACGTCCTGTCGCTGTCCTGGTCCGCCGCCTGGTGCGCGCTGGAGGGTGATTCCCGGAACGATCCGCAATGCGACGCCGGGCGCGGGCTGACCTTCGTGCTGCACGGGCTCTGGCCGCAGCACGAAAGGGGCTGGCCGTCGTTCTGTCGCACGGGAGAGCGGGACCCGACCCGGGCCGAGACCGCTGCCATGGCCGATGTGATGGGCGGCGCGGGCCCGGCCTTCTACCAATGGAAGAAGCATGGCCGCTGCTCGGGCCTGTCGGCGCCGGACTATTATCGCACGGCGCGCAAGGCCTACGGGCGGGTGAAGGTGCCCGATATCTTCGCCGAGGTCTCGCGCCCGCTGACGCTGCCTGCCAGCGTGATCGAGGATGCCTTCCTGGAGGCGAACCCCGGCCTTGCCCGCGACCAGATCACCATCACCTGCGCGGACGGGCTGATCCAGGAGGCGCGCATCTGCCTGACCCCCGGGCTGGCGTTCCGGCGCTGCGGCAGCGACGCGATCCGCGATTGCCGGCTGAAGGACGCGGTTCTGGAACCTGTTCGGTAAGGGGTAGGGGGCGGGACCGGACCGAAGAAAAGCAACTGCTGAGGGGAAGTCAGGGGTAAAGTGCTTTTTCAAATCGCCGGTGCCGGGTGCGGCTGGGGTTCCGCTTGCGGCCAAGTCCTGGATCGAAACTCCGATCCCGCCTGACCTCGGTTTACCCTACGTTAACCGGCGATGCGCGTGAAGAAACCGTCAAACAGCCCGCAACCCGCCAAAGGTAGGGAAATCCCTACGGGTTCACCTTGAGGACGATCTTCCCCACATGCCCGCCGGATTCGATGCGCCAATGCGCCGCCGGAGCGTCGTGCAGCGCATGTTCGCTGTCCATCACCACGCGGAAGGCGCCACGCTCGACCATCGGCCAGACGTTTTCTTCCACCGCCCTGGCGATCCGCGCCTTGGCGAGGTCGGACTGCGGGCGCAGGGTGGAACCCGTCAGCACCAGCCGCCGCGTCATCACCTCGGCGAGGTTCAGCGTGACCTTGGCGCCTTGCAGGAAGGCGATCTGCACCAGCCGCCCGCCATCGGCCAGCGCCTTGAGGTTCCGCTCGATATAGGGACCGCCGACCATGTCGAGGATCAGGTTCGCCCCGCCCACGGCCTTCATCTCGGCGACGAAATCGCTGCTGGTGTAGTTGAAGGCGGCCTCGGCCCCCAACTCGCGGCAGACGGCGCATTTCTCGTCCGACCCCGCCGTGGCGAAGACGCGCGCGCCAAACGCCTTGGCGATCTGGATCGCGGTGGTGCCGATGCCGCTGGTGCCGCCATGCACCAGGAACCGCTCGCCGCCCTTCAACCCGCCGCGCATCACCACGTTGGACCAGACGGTAAAACAGGTCTCGGGCAGGCAGGCGGCCTCCTTCAGTGACATGCCCCTGGGGATGGGCAGGGCATGGGCTTCCTGCGTCACGACATATTCCGCATAGCCTCCGCCCGGCAGCAGGGCGCAGACCTGATCGCCGATCTGCCAGCGGGTGACGCCCGGCCCCACCTCGACCACTGTACCCGAACATTCCAGTCCCGGCAGGGGCGAGGCCGAGGGCGGCGGCGCATAGGCCCCGGCGCGCTGCAGCGCATCGGGGCGATTCACTCCGGCATAGGCCACCCGGATGATGATCTGGCCATGGCCGGGAACCGGAACCGGAACCGAGGTCGGCTTCAGCACATCCGGGCCGCCGGGGGCCGAGATTTCGATTGCCAGCATGCTGTGGGAAAGGGTCATCTCTCTGTCTCGCTCATCTCAGTCGCGGTGGCGGCCCGGAAGGTCATCGCGCAGTCTTGGTGCACGAATGCTTTCCAGAATCTTGCCGGGGCCCGACATCCAGGCCTTGCCCAGCGGATTTTCCCGGAAACTCGCCTTCAGTTTCTCGAACTGCGTGACCTGGTCGATCCGGCGGTCGAGGAAATCCCAGGTCGCCTGATGGTCGGGCGACTCGTCGCCCAGCCAGTACAGCACCGTCGCCCCGTAGACGCCCGACAGCGTCGCCCGCTTGGTGTACCAGTTCAGGTCGCGCGACGTGTCGCCCAGGGCCGTCCAGATCGCATCCGCCGTGCCCCAGATCGCCCGGGCGCCATCGGCGGCGTGGTGGGGCAGCGAGAAGAGGGTCGTCCCCCGCCGGACCAGTTCGCGGTCGGCCAGGTCCAGCCGCGTCCTGACCGCCAGCGCGATCCGGTCGCGGAAGCGCAGGGCGGTCAGGTCCATCCGCGCCAGCCGCGCCGCCATCCCGGCATCGCCCTCTGCGTGGTAGGCCAGCGCCAGATCCACCCCGCCGCGCGGGAACAGCGACCGGGCCAGCGCCGCGGGCACCCCGGCATCGGCAACCGCGGCGGTCAGCGTGCGCTCGGACCAGCCGTCGAAGGGCACATGGGGCAGCGCCGCTGCCAGCACCTGAGCCTTCATCCCGTCCTCGACCATCGCGCGTTCCTCCCGGTAGACAATCCAGCCTGCCTTTGTTATAGGCCGCCAGCCTGCACATCATAGTGCAACTCTAGCTTAGGAAGGTGGTGACAACCACATGCAGGTCAGCGTCCGCGACAACAACGTCGAACAGGCTCTCCGTGCCCTGAAGAAGAAACTTCAGCGCGAAGGGGTGTTTCGGGAAATGAAGCTCAAGCAGCATTTCGAGAAGCCCTCGGTCAAGAAAGCACGCGAACAGGCCGAAGCCGTCCGTCGGGCAAGGAAACTCGCCCGGAAGAAGCTTCAGCGCGAAGGCGGTCTCTAAGACGTCAGCGACACTGGGGAAGCGATTCCCGCCCGATCAACCCCCGTCCGCGAGGCCGGGGGTTTTTCATTGCCCCCTGCGCCCCGCCCGCCGCAACGTCAGATTGTGTGGCGGCATTGTGGCGGGCCTGTGGTGCAACTTGGGCGGGCATCAACAATCTATTTCCAATTCTTGCCGCATTTTACAGTTTTCCGGCCCGTAGTGCGGGCCTATCCCTGATGCATGATCGAGCTTCGCAAACATCCCCGCCAGGACCGGTCCCGCGCCAAGGTCGACGGGATTCTCGCCGCCGCCGCCGACCTCTGCTCGGGCCGCGGCCTAGACGCGCTGACCACGAATGCCGTCGCGGCGCGGGCCGGGGTGTCGATCGGATCGCTTTACCAGTACTTTCCCGGCAAGGCCGCGCTGCTGGCTGCGCTGATCCGGGCCGAGCGCGCCAATCTGCTGGAGGCGGTAGAACGGATCGTGTCTTCGGATGCAGCCTCCAACCTGACCCTTCTGGTCGACGAGCTGATCGAAGCGACCGTCGCGCATTATCTCGCGCGACCCTCGCTGTCGCGGACACTGAACCTGGCGCGCAGCCAGCTGCCGCCCGACCCCGAGGCAGCCGAGTTTTCCGCCCGCATCACCGTGCTGATCGCCGCCCGCCTGGACGAGCTGAAGATCTCCCGCCCGGAAACCACCGCGCAGGACGTGCTCGCCATCCTCCGTGGCATGATCGACGCCGCCAGCGAAGCGCATGAGGCTGACCGCGCCGCGCTGACCGACCGCACGCGCCGCGCCGTGCTCGGCTACCTGCAGGCTGCTTAGACGGCCAGCGCCGTCGTCTTCACCACCGTCCGCAGCGCGAAGCTCGACTGCATCTGCCGCACGCCCGGTAGGCGCGACAGGAACTGGCGGTGGATGCGGGCGAAGTCTTCGGTATCCTCGGCCATCAGCTTCAGGAGATAGTCCGCCGTCCCTGCCATCAGGTGAC
Organism: Tabrizicola sp.; assembly: GCF_036781545.1. Taxonomy (GTDB): domain Bacteria; phylum Pseudomonadota; class Alphaproteobacteria; order Rhodobacterales; family Rhodobacteraceae; genus Tabrizicola. The sequence goes on along the minus strand of NZ_DAIQAT010000017.1, from coordinate 26,716 downwards.
ATTCCAGCAGGTCCGGCACCTTGGCCACCTCGCGTTCGAACGCGTCCAGCAGGTCTTCCGCCTGGCTTTGCAGGGTGATCTCGACGAAGACTGTGGTCATCCGCCCCATCCGCCGCGCATCCAGCAGCGCGACATAGCCCGCGATGAACCCCTCTTCCTCCAGCCGCTGCACCCGGCGGTGGCAGGCGGACGGAGACAGGTTCACCGCCTCGCTCAGTTCGGCATTGGTGATCCGCCCGTTCTTCTGCAAGACGGTCAGGATGCGGCGGTCGGTGGCGTCAAGGTCAAGGGCCATGGAATATTCTTCGATCAAGCGGGGATTTCACCGGGAAATCTACGCAAGGATACCTCTCCGGCCAACCAGAATTCAAAGCATCTTCAACAAATCGGATCAGGATTGGACCCACAGGGGCCGCAGCGCCCGAGGGAGAGATACATGAAAATTGGATGCCCGAAAGAAATCAAGCCCCAGGAATTCCGCGTGGGGATGACCCCGGACGCCGCACGCGAAGCCGTCACCAACGGTCATGAGGTGATCATCGAGACCAAGGCCGGGCTTGGCGCAGGCTTCGCGGATGCCGACTATGTCGCCGCCGGGGCCAGGATCGTCGACACGGCGGAAGAGGTCTTCGCGAAGGCCGACATGATCGTCAAGGTCAAGGAGCCCCAGGCGGTGGAGCGCAAGCGCCTGCGGCCCGGACAGGTGCTGTTCACCTATCTGCACCTCGCCCCCGACCCCGAGCAGACGAAGGACCTCGTCGCCTCGGGTGCCACCTGCATCGCCTATGAGACGGTGACCGATGCTCGTGGCGGGTTGCCCCTGCTGGCGCCGATGTCCGAGGTGGCGGGGCGGCTGGCGCCGCAGGTCGGCGCCTGGACGCTGCAGAAGGCCAATGGCGGATCGGGGGTGCTGCTGGGCGGCGTGCCCGGAGTGGCGCCGGCCAATGTGGTGATCGTCGGCGGCGGCGTGGTCGGTACGGCGGCGGCACGGGTTGCCGTGGGCATGGGCGCGCGGGTCACGGTCCTTGACCGGTCGGTCCCGCGGCTGAGCTATCTGGACGACATCTTCCACGGCAAGCTGGTCACGCAATATTCCAGCGCCGGTGCGCTGGCCGAGCTGATCCGGACCGCCGACATGGTGGTGGGCGCGGTGCTGATCCCCGGTGCGGCGGCGCCCAAGCTGGTCACGAAGGCGCAGCTGAAGACGATGAAGCCCGGCTCGGTCCTTGTCGACGTCGCCATCGACCAGGGCGGCTGCTTCGAGACCAGCCACGCCACCACCCATCAGGACCCGATCTACGAGGTCGACGGGGTCATGCATTACTGCGTCGCCAACATGCCCGGCGCGGTGGCCCGCACCTCGACGCAAGCCCTTGGCAACGCGACGATGCCCTTCATGCTGGCCTTGGCGAACAAGGGCTGGAAGCAGGCCTGCGCCGACGACCGGCACCTGCTGAACGGGCTCAACGTCCATGCGGGCAAGCTGACCTATGCGGCGGTCGGCCAGGCGCTGAACCTGCCGGTGATTTCGGCGGCGGATGCGCTGAAGCTCTGACCCCGGGCGAAACGAAAACGGCCCGCGAGTGTTTCTCGCGGGCCGTTCGCATTGGCATCAGGCCGCTTACTTCTTGCGCAGCTCGATCAGGATTTCCTTCAGCAGGTCATTGTCCGACGGGCCGGCCGGCGCGGCGGGCGCCTCTTCCTTCTTCGGCATCATCCGGTTGACCCCCTTGACGATCAGGAAGACCACCCAGGCCACGATCAGGAACTTGATGACTGCCGTGATGAAGTTGCCATACATGAATCGCGCGTCGCCCAGGCCGAAGCTCAGGCCGCTGAAGTCCACGCCGCCGACGATCAGGCCGATCAGCGGGTTGATCAGGTCGTCCACAAGCGAGGTGACGATGGCGGTGAAGGCCGCGCCGATGATGATACCAACGGCGAGATCCAGGACATTGCCCTTCGCGATGAAGGCCTTGAATTCGTTAAGCATTCCACGGTTCCCTTGGTTGTCCTGCCTTGAATGGCAGGTGTTCTGATTGCTCAGGCGTAGCTGCCCGCCGAGACTATCGCACAGGTTGACGCGGCGCAGAACGGGGAATTTTCACAGAAAAGCCACAATCCGGGCCGGAGCGGCAGGAAGCCAACAGCCTTGGCATGTGGCGCCGATCAACCGCGCGGCGCGGCCGCCCGGCGCAACCGGTCGTTGATCGCGCGGCCGAGGCCGGTCTCCGGCACCGGCGCAAAGGCGATCCGTCCGTCGGGTCCCGCCAGTCGGTCCGCCTCGCGCAGGGTGTCGAACAGCCGTGCTGCCGCCTCGACCAGATCGCCGTTTGCCGAAAGGGTGAGCCGACCCTTCACCGCCCCGAACCCGACCAGAAGCTCTCCCTCCCGCGCCTCCGTCGCCTCCAGCCGCACCGCCGCCTCGGGCGCGTAATGCGACGCGAGTTGTCCGGGAGAGGTCGGCTTGCCCGCATCGCCTCCCGTCGCAACGGTCTCGCCCAGCAGCGCCTCCACCGCCTCGACCGGAACCCCGCCGGGCCGGAGAAGCACCGGCTCGGGATCGGCGAGCAGGATGGTCGACTCCAGCCCCACGGCGCAGGGACCGCCGTCCAGCACAGCCGCGATCCGGCCTGTAAGCCCTTCCAGCACATGCCCGGCGCGGGTCGGCGACACCCGGCCCGAGGGATTGGCCGAAGGCGCCGCCAGCGGGCCGCCGAAGGCCATGAGCAGCCGCTGCGCCAGCGGATGCGCCGGGATGCGGACGGCCACCGTCTCCAGCCCCGCCGTCACCAGAGGCGAAACCCCCGCGCCCGCGCGCAAGGGCAGGACCAGCGTCAGCGGACCGGGCCAGAACGCTGCCGCCAGGGCCCGCGCCTTGGGGCCCACCAGCGCGATCCTTTCCACCGCTGCCAGATCGGGCAGGTGGACGATCAGCGGGTTGAAACTGGGCCGCCCCTTCGCCTCATAGATCCTCGCCACAGCGCGATCCGACCGCGCATCGCCGCCGAGGCCGTAGACCGTCTCGGTCGGAAAAGCCACCAGTTCGCTTACCGCCAGCAGGCGCGCGGCCTCGGCAAGTCCGGCCTCGTCAGGGGCAAGCGTGCGGGTCATCGGATTTGACGTAGCGTCCAGCTTGATGGTCGGGGCGTTTGGCATAAGCCTTTGCCGGGGTGGTGCATAAGCCAGCCTCCGCGTATTGCCAAGCCGAGTTGAGGAGAGACCCATGCCCTACCACGCCCCGGTCAAGGACATCCGCTTCATCCTCGACCACGTCGTGGGCTTCGCCGAGGTCGCCGCCACCCCCCGTTTCGCCGAGGCCACGCCCGACCTGGCCGAGGCGATCCTGACCGAGGCGGGGCGCCTCTCGACCGACATCCTCGCGCCGCTGAACAAGACCGCCGACCGCAACCCCGCACGGCTGGAGAACGGCGCCGTCGTCTCTTCCCCCGGTTTCGCCGAGGGCTACCGCGCGATCGCCGAGGGCGGCTGGGTCGGGATGGCCGCCAGCCCGGTGCATGGCGGGATGGGCCTGCCGATCTCGCTGGCGCTGGGCGTCGACGACATGATGTCGGGGGCCTGCCTTGCGCTCCAGTTGAAACCGCTTCTCTCCAAGGGCCAGATCGAGGCGCTGGAGCACCATGCCAGCGACGCGCTGAAGGCGCTGTACCTGCCGAAGCTGACCTCGGGCGAATGGTCGGGCACGATGAACCTGACCGAGCCGCAGGCGGGCTCGGACGTGGGGGCGCTGCGGACGAAAGCGGTGCCGAACGGCGACGGGACCTATGCGATCAGCGGGCAGAAGATCTTCATCACCTGGGGCGACAGCGACCTGACCCCGAACATCTGCCATCTGGTCCTGGCGCGGCTGCCCGACGGGGCCGAGGGGACGAAGGGGATCAGCCTCTTCATGGTGCCGAAGTTCATCCCCGACGCCGAGGGTCGGCTGGGCGACCGCAACAGCCTGCGTGTCGTCAGTCTGGAGCACAAGCTGGGGATCCATGGCAGCCCGACCTGCGTGATGGAGTTCGACGGCGCGACGGGCTGGCTGGTGGGGGCACCGCACAAGGGCATGGCGGCGATGTTCACGATGATGAACAACGCCCGTCTCTCGGTCGCCGCACAGGGGGTGGGCGTGGCCGAGGCCGCGCTGCAGCACGCGCTGGCCTATGCGCTGGACCGGAAGCAGGGGGCGACGCCAGTGGAAGGGGCTGGAACGATCATCGACCATGCCGATGTCCGCCGGATGCTGGCCGCCATGCGGGCCGAGGTCTTCGCCGCCCGCGCCATCGCGCTGAGTTGTGCCGTTGCCATCGACATGGCCACCGCCACCGGCAGCCCGGACTGGCAGGCCCGCGCGGCGCTTCTGACCCCCATCGCCAAGGCCTACGGGACCGACACGGCCTGCGAGGTGGCGCATCAGGGGGTACAGATCCACGGCGGCATGGGGTTCATCGAGGAAACCGGAGCAGCGCAGTACCTGCGCGATGCCCGTATCCTGCCGATCTACGAGGGGACGAACGGCATCCAGGCGATGGATCTGGTGGGCCGCAAGCTGGCCGACGGCGGCGAGGCGGCGTTCCGGTTGATCGACGAGGTCCAGCGCGGGGCCGAGGCGGCGCGGGAGGATCATCCCGATCTCGCAGGCGAGGTCTGGGCGGCGGCCGAGGCGCTGCGGGAATGCACGGAATCGCTGGTCGCGATGCCCCTGAACGACCGCTTCGCCGGGGCGGTGCCCTACCTGCGGGCCTTCGCGCTGGTCTTGGGGGGCCATGCCCATCTCAGGGCGATGCAGGCCGATCCGGCCCGGGAGGCGCTGGCGAGGGTGATGATCCGGCGACTTCTCCCCGAACATGCGGCCCTGCTGGCCCAGGCCCGCGAGGGAGCACGGGGCCTCTATGCGGTGGGGGCGGCAGAGCTGGCCGCCTGAACCTGCCCGGCGTGACCAAGGAAAAAACCCCGCCGAGACATCTCGGCGGGGTAGAGGTGTCCCCCAGGCGGTCCGGAGGACAGGCGTGTTCCTGAATGTCAGTGCGCGCGGCTGCCGTCGGCCTCCATCTCAGCCCGGATCTGCTGCCGTAATATGTCGATCGGGATCAGCTTGCCGTCGCGCTTGAAGTGCCAGTAGGTCCAGCCGTTGCAGGACGGGGCCTTCTCATAGGCCGCGCCGACCTGGTGGATCGACCCTTTCACCTCGTTGCCGACCAGCGTGCCGTCGGCGCGGACCTTGGCCGTGAAGCGGTTGCCCAGCGAGAACAGCTCCTCTCCCGGCCGCAGCATCCCGCGCTCGACCACCTGCCCGAACGGAACCCGCGGCTCTGCCCGCTTCGACCCCGTGACCTCCAGCGCCGAGGCATCGAAGCGCCGCACCCGGGCGATCCGCTCGGCGGCGGCCTTGCGATAGGCAGCCTCGCGCTCGATCCCGATGAAGTCGCGGCCCAGCATCTTCGCCACCGCCCCGGTCGTCCCGGTCCCGAAGAACGGGTCCAGCACAACATCGCCGGGGTTCGTCGTCGCCACGATCACCCGGTGCAGCAGCGCCTCCGGCTTCTGCGTCGGATGCGCCTTGTCGCCGTTCTCGTCCTTCAGCCGCTCATGCCCGGTGCAAAGCGGGATCACCCAGTCCGACCGCATCTGCACCCCGTCGTTCAGGGCCTTCAGCGCCTCGTAGTTGAAGGTGTATTTCGCCGCCTCGTCCCGCGACGCCCAGATCAGCGTCTCATGCGCGTTGGTGAGCCGCTTGCCCTTGAAGTTCGGCATCGGGTTCGACTTCCGCCAGACCACGTCGTTCAGCAGCCAGAAGCCCTGGTTCTGCAGCTCTGCCCCCAGCCGGAACACGTTGTGATAGGAGCCGATCACCCATATCGCCCCGTTCGGCTTCAAGAGCCGTTTCGCCGCCGCCAGCCAGTCCTTCGTGAACCCGTCATAAGCGGCGAAGCTTACGAACTGGTCCCAGTGGTCGTCCACGGCATCGACCTTGGAATTGTCGGGCCGGTGCAGGTCGCCGCGCAGTTGCAGGTTGTAGGGCGGGTCGGCGAAGATCAGGTCGACGGACCCGGCCGGGAGGGAATTCATCACCTCCACGCAATCGCCCGCAAGGATCTGGTTCAGCGGAAGTGCCCCTTCCGCCGTGGTATTCCTAGTGGTCATTCTCTGCCTCTGCCCCCGGCATCTTTTTGTGCCGATCTTGCCGGGAATCATGAGTCAGCGGCGATTCGCCGTCAAATTCTTTTTTGAATCAAGAACTTACAGAAACCTCTTGATACAACATGTTGTGGACGGGTTTGAACGAACGCCTATGCCAAGGGGTCACGCCTAGGATTTGCAGCGCGTTCAGATGCGCCCTTGTGGGATAGCCCGCATTGGCTTCCCAGCCGTAGCCGGGGTGCTGTTGCGCCAAATCCACCATGATCCGGTCGCGCGTCACCTTGGCCACGATCGAGGCCGCCGCGATGGATAGACACCGCGCGTCGCCACCGATGATCGCCGTCGCGGCGCAGCCCAGGCCGCGGGGGATCATGTTGCCGTCGATCAGCGCGTGATCCGCCTTCAGGCCCGCCACCGCCCGCTCCATCGCCAAGTGGCTGGCGCGCAGGATGTTCAGGCTGTCGATCTCCTCGACGCTGGCATGGGCGACCGAGACCTCCGCCACCGCGACGATCTCCAGATACAATTCTTCCCGCCGCGCCGCGGTCAGCATCTTGGAATCGCGCAGGCCCTGCGGGATGCGGTCGGGGTCGAGCCGCGCCGCGCAGGCCGTCACCGGCCCGGCCAGCGGGCCACGGCCCACCTCGTCCACCCCCACGACCCAGAGCGCACCGCGCGTGCGGGCCGCCGTCTCATGGCTGAAGTCGGGGATGATCGCGTCCATCCGCCCGCAGTAGCGCGGAACGCCGCACGGAAAAAGGGGGCGCAGAAAAAGGGGACGGGAGCTGCTCACCCTCCCGCCCCCAGACAGAAGCGGGGCTAGGGCTGCCCGGCTTCGTTCAACGCCGCCTCGGCGGCCAGGTGTCAGCGTCCCGTGACCCGGAACCCGGCGTCGCGCAGGCACTGGGAGGAATAGACCCGGTCGCGTTCGCCGAAGATCGTCGCGCTATTCGCGCAGTTGCGCGGCAGGCGGTAATTGAAGCCTTCTTCGCGCAGGCAGCTTTCCGGGTAGAGCGTCACCGACCGCTCTGCCCCATCGATGGAGATCGCGCAGACCGCAGGCACCCGTTTCGACGTCACCGGCTCGGGCTCGGGCAGGGGCAGCGGCACAGGGGCGGGCTTGTCCTTGTCCTTCAGCTCATGCGCGATGGCGCCCACCACCAGCGCCGCGATCAGCGCCTTGGTCAGGTCGTTCTTCTCGGCCCGGGCCGGGATCGCCGTCGCCAGCACCAGGGCCAGCGCTGCCGCGCCGCCGGTGATCATGGCCGCGACACGGCGACCGGAGAGGGTCGTCTCGCCGATTCCGTGGCCGGCGATGCGGTAGGACTTGCTTCTGAACGCGACGGACATGGGGACCTCCTGCTGCGGGTCTTCTGATTGGACGGTCCGCTGCCGGTGGCAGGCCGGACCCGATGCGCAACCGTCGCCCTCCGATCCCGGCGTAAGCAATATCGCCTCCCTGCTAGGCCATAACGCTCCGGCAAACCCGACTTGCTATCCGATAACATCGCGCCGATTTTTCACGTGATATTGAATATCAACGCGGCCCCGCGCATTCTCCGTCGGAACTCGGGCAGCCTCCTTTCGGAGCCAGGAAAAATGAAACGACTGATCACACTCGCCGCCCTTGCGCTGGCCCTTGCCGGACCGGCAGCGGCAGAGTGCTACGCGGACTACAAGGCCAAGCGTGACGAACCGTTGCAACTGCACTACGGTGTCGCGCGGGTCTCGGACGCCAACTGCAGCCCCGGCGCGGCCGAGGGCGAATTGGCGCCGAGGCTCCGGTCCGATGGCTGGACGCTTCTGACCGTTCTGTCCACATTCGGGCCCGAGGGTCTTGAAGAAAGGAAAGCGAGTGCCGGAGAATTCTTCCTCCGTTACTGAAAGCCTCAAGGCGGGCAACCGCGTCGTCGCCTTTGGAATCGCCGCCATCGTCCTGATCCTTCTGGCCGCGGCGCTGTTTCTGTTCCTGAACCTGCCCGACGCCAACGCCTTCAACGCGCGGGTCGAGCGGCTGTTCGTCGAGAACAACAACCTGAACACCGGGGCCGAGATCAAGCTTCTGGAAATCCTTGCGCAGTCCGGGACGGCCTTCTCCTCGGTGCTGACCAGCTATCGCTCGGTCATCTTCGTGCTGCTCCTGTTCTCCACCGCGCTTCTGGTCGCGGCGCTGGTCTTCCTGGTGATGATCATCGCGCTGAACCGCCGGATTTCCGCGATCCAGCGCTCGGGCATCCAGGTCGCCAGCCTGATGATCAGCCGCGAGGCGCGGGCGGTCTACATCAACGACCTGGAGTTCCAGTTGACCGAGGCGGCGCTGGAGACCCTGTCCGTCCTCGCCGAGGCGCGGATGGACGACGAGGTCCTGACCGGCGCGCAGATCGAGGCGGTGATCTCGGGCCGGAACGAGGCCGACTGCGACGAAGCCGCCGGCGCGACCCGGGTGAAACGCCTGCGCGACGCGCTGGGCAACCAACTGGTCAGCGAGCTTCTGGTCAAGACCATCGCGCGGCGCGGCTACATGCTGGCGGTGGGCAAGGACACGATCAAGATGATCTGAAACGCAGAAGGCCCGGACCTTACGGACCGGGCCTTCTGGCGTAGGTGGTGAGCCGGACAGGATTCGAACCTGTGACCCGCTGATTAAAAGTCAGCTGCTCTACCAACTGAGCTACCGGCCCCACGAGGCGGCTGATTAGGCAAGGCGGGGACGGGGGTCAAGGGCAAAATCGTCCGGCTCTGGCGAATCTTGGCTGCCAGGCGTATATGCCCGGGCATGATGGATACGCAGGCCAGGACCGGCCTTCCGTTCATGAAAATGCACGGCGCGGGCAATGATTTCGTGGTGATCGACTCGCGCGGGCGCGGGGCGGTGATGACGGCTGGCCTCGCGCGGGCGCTGGGCGACCGGAACCGGGGGGTGGGCTTCGACCAACTGGCCGAGATCACCGATGCCGAGGGCGCTGATTTCCGGCTGGCGTTCTGGAACAGCGACGGGTCGCAGGCGGGGGCTTGCGGCAATGCCACCCGCTGCGTGTCGGACTATGTGATGCAGGGGCTGGGGGCCGAAAGGGTCTCGCTGGTGACGGCGCGGGGCGGCCTTCGGGCCGAGCGGCTGGCGGATGGCCGGGTTGCGGTGAACATGGGGCCGCCGCAGCGCGACTGGCGCGAGATTCCGCTGGCGTGGGAGGTTGACACGCTGCACCTGCCGGTGCCGGACGATCCGGTGGCCGTGGGGATGGGCAACCCGCATTGCGTGTTCTTCGTCCCGGATGCCGAAGCGGTGGATCTGGCGACCCTCGGCCCGCGGGTCGAGCATGATCCCCTGTTTCCGCAGCGGACCAATGTGGAGTTTACCTCGCTGATCGCGCCCGACCATCTGAGGATGCGGGTCTGGGAGCGGGGGGCGGGCATCACGCTCGCCTGCGGCTCTGGCGCCTGCGCCACGGCGGTGGCGGCGCATCTGCGCGGGCTGACCGGACGGCGGGTGATGCTGGAGGCCGATGGCGGCAGGCTGGAGGTGGACTGGCGCGACGACGGCGTCTGGCTGACGGGGCCGGTGGCGCGGGTCTTCGACGGCGTCCTGCCAGCTGATTATCTGGCGGCCCACCGATGAACGCGCCGCAGAAGCCCCCGGTCTTCGCGACGCTGGGCTGCCGTCTCAACGCCTATGAGACCGAGGCGATGAAGGAGCTGGCGGCGGCGGCGGGGCTGTCGCAGGCGGTGATCGTCAACACCTGCGCGGTGACCGGCGAGGCGGTGCGCAAGGCCAAGCAGGAGATCCGGCGGCTGTCGCGGGAAAACCCCGGCGCGGCGATCATCGTCACCGGCTGCGCGGCGCAGACGGAGCCCGAGACCTTTGCGGCCATGCCCGAGGTGGCCCGCGTGGTGGGCAACCACGAGAAGATGCAGGCCGAGACCTGGCGCGGCATCGCGGCGCCGGACCTGATCGGCGAGACCGAGCGGGTGCAGGTCGACGACATCATGTCGGTGCGGGAAACCGCCGGGCACCTGATCGACGGCTTCGGGCGGCACCGGGCCTATGTGCAGGTCCAGAACGGCTGCGACCATCGCTGCACCTTCTGCATCATCCCCTATGGCCGGGGCAATTCGCGCTCGGTCCCGGCGGGGGTGGTGGTGGAGCAGATCAACCGGCTGGTGGACCGGGGCTTCAACGAGGTGGTGCTGACCGGGGTGGACCTGACCTCCTGGGGCGCCGACCTGCCGGGGGAGCCGAAGCTGGGCGATCTGGTGCGGCGGATATTGAAGCTGACCGCGGTGCCCCGGCTGCGGATTTCCTCGATCGATTCCATCGAGGCCGATCCGGTGCTGATCGAGGCGATCGCGACGGAACCACGCCTCATGCCGCACCTGCACCTGTCGCTGCAGGCGGGAGACGACCTGATCCTGAAACGGATGAAGCGGCGGCACCTTCGGGACGACGCGATCCGGTTTTGTCAGGAGGTCCGTGCCCTGCGGCCGGAGATGGTCTTCGGGGCGGACATCATCGCGGGCTTCCCGACCGAGACGGAGGCGATGTTCCAGCGGAGCCTCGATCTGGTTCGGGACTGCGGGCTGACCTTCCTGCATGTCTTCCCCTTCTCGCCCCGCAAGGGGACGCCCGCCGCCCGGATGCCGCAGGTCCGGGGGCCGGAGATCAAGGAGCGGGCGGCGCGGCTGCGGGCTCTGGGCGACCGGGTTCTGGGCGCGCATCTGGCGGGGCAGGTGGGGCGGGTCCACCGGGTGCTGACCGAGGGCGCGCGGGTCGGGCGGACGGAAGGCTTCGCCGAGGTCGGCTTCGCGGCGGACCAGCCGGAGGGGGCGATCCTGGAGGTCCGTGTCACGGGCCAGGACGGGGCGCGGCTGCTGGCCTGATCTGCCCGCGCGCGGGCAGGGTTCTGGATTCAGTGAAATCAATGGGTTGGTTGCGGGCGTTAGGATCTTCTTAATGTCTTCCGGGGTTGTGCCCCGAGGCCCGGCGGCCGGGTGGCGGGCGCTTCGGAAATCGGGCGCTGGCGCGCAGGAGTTTGTCTCGCCTCTGGCGCAAGCGCCAACCGGCTCGGCGTCGGGAGCGCTTCGCCCCCCGAACCCCCAGAGGATATTTGGAGCCAGGTGAAAGGACTGGCGCTGCGAGCGGGTCGCGGACTAGGTCAGCGCGACGAGGTGATTGTCCCAGCGGGTCTCGTCACTGGCGAGCGGGGTGAGGCCGGTGTCGTCGGCGGACCAGACGGCACCCTGGCCATCGGTGACGGTGAAGGCACCGGAGGCGGTGGCCGCGCCGCAAAGGTCGGCGCGGAGATGGGTGGCGACGTAGCCTCCGTCGGCGTCGAAGAGCATCAGCGCGCCACCCTTGGGCGAGGTGATCAGGATGCGCTTCGCCGTGGCGGCGATGGAGCCGGCATAGCCCTGCATCGTGAAGGCCTCGGCCTCGGGCGGCGGGCAGAGGACCGGCGCCGTGCCGGGGGTCCAGAGGCCAAGCTGCGGGACGGGTTCCGAGGCATCGCCCTCCCATTGCATCGCGAAGGCGATGGTGTTGCCATGCAGGGCAAGATGGCGGATCGAGTTCTGGTGCAGGTCGGGCAGGTCGATCTGGTCGAGCAGCGTCCCGTCGGGAGCAAGCAGCGTCAGGTTCGGGCGCATGTCGGGGATGTTGAGCTTCGTCCGGTCGACCGGATCGGTCTGGATGCCGCCGTTCGCCACGACGAGGCGGCCATCGTCCAAGCGCTTGATCTCGTGCGGGCCGATGCCGTGACTGGGCCAGTCGGTCAGCCGGGTGTAGCGCGTGGTGTCCCAGAGGCCGACGCGGCCTTCGGAGGTTTCGGCCACCACCTCGGAGGTCATCAGCAGGGAACCGTCCGGCGAATAGGCGCCGTGGCCGTTGAACTGCATCCCTTCGGGCGGGGTCAGCCGGTGGCGGGTCTCGCCGGTGGCGCAGTCGATCACCAGGGCGAAGGTGCCGGGGCGGCGGGCGAAGGCCACGGCTTCGGCCCGGACGGGATGGGCGGCGGCGGCATGGCCCCGTCCGGGAAGCGGCAGCTGGAACAGCGATTCCCCGGTGGCGGCAAGCCCGTGCAGGTAGAAATCCTCGCCCCGCTTCCCGGCGGCGAGGAAGGCGGGGGCACCCACGTCGGCCCAGGTCAGGCGGGGGGCGAGGCTTGCGGCGAAACTGGCGAGGAAGGTCCGGCGCTGCATCAGTCGCCATCCTGCGAGTTGAAACCAAGCTCTACCCCGAGCGCCGGGCCGATCTCGGCAATGGCGGCGTCGCGGGTGGCGCGGACCGCCTGCTGCAGGATCTGCAGCTTCAGCCAGGCCTGCGGGTCGGTGATCGCGTCGAGGTTCGGATCGTTCAGCTCCTGCGCCAGCTGGATCGCATGGTCGAAGGCGGCGAGCGTCTTCGCGCTTTTCGGGCTGAGGCTGACGGCCAGCCCGCGCAGGGCTTGCAGCGAAAGGGTGATGTTGGCCAGAGCCCGGCCCGAGGCATGACCCTCGGCGAGATCGGGGCGCGGCTTGTCGAAGGTGCCCAAGGGGCGGCCGATGCGGCGGTCGGCGACGAATTCCAGCCCGGTGGCAAGCTGGGTGAAGAGCGCCTGGGTCGCCTCATGCGGCTTCAGGAAGCGGGTGTTGCCCGGCTGGCCCGCGCTGAGGAGCAGGTCGCCGAAGGTATCCCATCCGGCGGACAGGATCTCGGCCTGGCGGGCCATGTCATCAATGGTGATCTGGATCAGCGGGCAGGGATCGGCAGCCAGCGGCTTTGCCGGGTAGAGCAGGCGTTCAAGACCCGAGAGGCCGCGGGCAGCGACCGATTGCTGGGCCATGCCGTCGAGCGTGAGCGCCGCCGGATCGCCGGTCAGGAGCGCGGTCTGCGCCTTGGCGCCAAGGCCCTTGGGGTCGGGCCAGAAGAGGATGGCGAGGGCGCGGCCGTCTTCCTCGGCCGGGCCGAGATGCAGGTGCTCGACGCCCATCCAGGCGTCATAGGCGGCCTGGAAGACAGGGCGCAGCTTTTCGGCGTCACAGCTTTCGACATCGGCCAGCCGGGCGGCGGCATCGTCAAAGGCCTGATAGCCGGGGCGGGCATGGTCGGCGACCACCGCAGCGGTGTCGGCGGCGGCCGGGGGGGCAAGGAGGAGCATCAGGGCCAGTGCCCGGAGCCCCCCCAGCCTGGCCCTCCCCCGCACGGAGGAATGGAGGTGCGGGAAGGCGGGCGTTGCAAACGGGAGATCGGGCATCAAAGGCTTCCGAGGAAGGCGAGGAGCGCGTCGCGATCCTCGGGCTGCATGGCGGCGACGGTGTCGCGCTGCGATTGTGCCTCACCTCCGTGCCAGAGGATAGCCTCCAGCAGCGACCGGGCGCGGCCGTCATGCATGAATTCATTGTGACCGGAGACCTGTTCGGTCAGGCCGATGCCCCAGAGCGGCGGCGTCTTCCATTCCGACCCCGTCGCGCGACCCTCGGGCCGGTTGTCGGCAAGGCCCTCGCCCATGTCGTGCAGGAGCAGGTCGGTATAGGGCCAGATCAGCTGGAAGCTTTGCTCCGGCTGATCGTGCAGGCGGTTGGTGACGTATTTCGGGGTATGGCAGCCCTGGCAGCCGGTGGCGTAGAACAGCTCCTTGCCGCGCAGGACCTGCGGGTCGTCGATGTTGCGGCGTTCGGGGACGCCGAGGTTGCGGGCGTAGAAGGTGACGAGGTCGAGGCTCTGGCCGTCGACCTCCAGCCCGTCGCGGATGCCGGGTTCCTGGCCGTGCGGGGCGTCGATGCAGCTTTGCTCGCCCGTGGTGCAGTCGCCCCAGGGGTCGGGGTGGAGCACGGTGGAAAGACCCATGTCGCCCGAGAAGGCGGCGGCGGATTGCTCCTTCACCGTGGCGGCACCGCCCTTGAGGCCGAAGCGGCCCAGCATCGGGATGCCGAACTCGACCGAGGGCACGATCTGCGGGCGGCCGGAGATGCCATCGCCGTCGGCATCGTCCGGGTCGGCCTTGGCGAGGATGTCGGCGGCGGGGATCGCCTCGAGGAGGCCGAGGCCGATCATCTGGGGCGCGACGCGGGGGGAAAGCATCAGGTCGGGCGCGGGGGCGCCATAGGCGGGATCTGCGAACGCATAGCTGGGCGCGCGCAGGCTTATGACGGTGCCGTCGCCGAGGGTGACGGGCGTCTCGGTCCAGGTGACATCCATCCGCCCCTCGGCGGGGTGGCCGGGGGCGGCGAGATCCTGCAGCTGGCCGCCGTAGGTGGGATCGGGCGAGGTGGCGATCCAGTCGGCGATGCCCTCGGGCGAGGGTCCGCCGGGGACAGAGAGGCGGAGGAACATCGACACGCGGCTTGCGTCGGGGGTGGGGGGCGTGTGGCCGCGGCCGTCCTTCAGGTGGCAGTCCTGGCAGCCGCGGGCGTTGTAGAGCGGGCCGAGTCCGTCAGAGGCCTGGGTGGAAGACGGGGCGGCGACCCAGGTCTTGCGGAAGAGCGCGTTGCCGAGCTTGAAGTCCATCTCGCGCTCGAAGGCCATGTTGTCGGAATGCTGCGAGAAGGCGTCGGCGGTGGCGATGGCGCGGACGGTGGCGGCACCGGCGGGCTTGGCCTCGAAGGGTTCGGGTTTGGAGAATTCGGCGGGGGGCGCAAGGACCTTGGCGATCCGGGCGGTCTCTGCGGCTGTGCGGGGGATCACGGCGAGGTGGCGGTCGTCCAGGCTTTGCGCAAGGGAAGGGCTTGGCGCGAGGGCTGCGAGGCAGAGGATGGCGAGGGCGTGGCGCATGGCGAGCCTCCTTTGCGCGCAGTCATACGCCCGGGTTGTTGAGTGATTCAATCGGAAAAGCGGGGCTGCGGCGGTGTGTCCCTGGGGCGGGAAGGGCGCGTGCGAAGGGGGCGATGGCCATGGGGAGTTCTGGGTGTCCGCCCCCGGAGGGAGGCGCTTCCGCGCTGGCGGGCGGCTCTCGTGTCTCGCCTCTGGCCTGCGGCCAATTGGCTTGGGTTTAGGGCCTCCGGATTTGGAGCCAGGTGAACGGCCGGAGGTTTTCGGGAGAGAGTTGCGGGGCGTCCGGGCACAGGGCGGGTTGCCGATGGATTACGGCGTGTGGGCGGATTTCTCACCCTGCGCCGGCTCGGGCGGCACCGGCAGGTGCCAACCCGTCGTTCGCAACAATATGGGCGGGCTTTCGCCCAGCCTGCCAGAGCCGTGCCTGTCCGGAATGACGGCCGGTTATTCCGCCTTGCTGGCGGGCTTGGCGTTCAGCAGCGCGTAGCGTTCGGCGCCGAGGGTGTCGAAGAGGCCAAGCTGGGTTTCGAGGAAGTCGATATGGCCTTCCTCATCGGCGAGAGTGGCGTCGAAGAGCGCGCGGCTGACGTAGTCGCCGACGGAATCGCAATACTGCCGCGCCTCGATGTAAAGCTTGCGGGCTTCGTTCTCGGCGGCGAGGTCGGCTTCCAGCGTTTCGCGGATGGTCTGGCCGATGCGCAGGCTGTCCAGCTTCTGCAGGTTCGGATGGCCTTCCAGGAAGATGATCCGGGCAATGAAGCGGTCGGCGTGGTGCATCTCTTCGATCGATTCGGCGCGGGACTTGTCGGCGAGATGACCGACGCCCCAATCCTCCTGCAGCCGGTAGTGCAGCCAGTACTGGCTGACCGCGGTCAGTTCCGACCGCAGGCCTGCGTTGAGATATTCGATGACTTTCGCGTCGCCCTTCATGGCCGCTTCCTTTCGCACTCTGCGGAGTTGACCCTGGCTGGGATAACCTTGCTGGGTGTCGGGAAGCAAAATAGGCGCGCCGCGCTCCGGTGTCCAGAGCGCGGTGAAAATTTCCCTGCATTTCCAAAAGTTTACAGAAACTCTCGGCTATTTCGCGGCGATGGAGCCAGCACGGCGGCGCAGGATCGGCACCTCGCCCGCCCCGGGGACGCGGAAGTTTTCGTTCGTCCGCATCGTGTTCAGAAACAAGGGCATGCACCCGCCGCATTCGGCCCGCTTGCCCAGCGCGTGGTAGATCTTGCCGGGGGTTATCACCGTGTCTGCGTCGGAGGCGCGCATCCAGTCCACCGCTGCGCGGATGTCGTGGTCGGTGATGGACTGGCAATGACAGATGATCATGGCATCACTGGAAGACGGCTTCGGGGTTGTCGAGGCTGTCGGAGCCCTCGAATTCGACCTTGGAGAGACCGAGCGCGGTGACGGCCCGGTCGACCGAGGCGGTCTGCGTGACGAGCGCGTTCACCGCCCCCATGATCAGCGCCTCGCCTTCGGCATTGCCCGGGGCGATCAGCGTGTCATAGGTCTTGCCGGCATCGCCCGCATCCTTCACCGCCTTCAGCGCGGTGACCGAAGCGTCGAGTTCCGACTTCAGCTGGGCGTCGACGGCAGGATCCGCGGCGGCGACGAGGTCGGTCAGCGCGGGACCGGTCAGCGTGCTGCCATCGGTCCGGGTATAGGTGCCGAGATAGACGTTCCGGATGCCGATGCCGTCATAGTAATGGCTGTTGTGGGTGTTGTCCGAGAAGCAGTCATGCTCTTCCTCGGGGTCGTTCAGCATCAGGCCCAGCTTCATCCGCTCGCCGCCGAGCTCGCCATAGGAAAGGCTGCCCATGCCCGTCAGGGCGGCAAGGATGCCCTTCTGCGGGTCGGCGGTCACGGCGGCGCGGGCGGGGCCGTCCTCGTCCCAGTTGTCCACCATTTCGGTCAGGTCGGAGACCAGGAGGTCGGCAGCCGATTGCAGATAGGCGGCGCGACGGTCGCAGTTGCCGTTGGTGCAGGCGTCGCCCGCGGCGTAATCGGTGAAGGGCCGCGCCCCGGCGCCAGGGTTGGTGCCGTTCAGGTCCTGACCCCAGAGCAGGAATTCGATGGCGTGGTAGCCCGAGGCGACGTTGGCCTCGATCCCGTCGGCCTCGTGCAGGGTGCCCGAAAGCAGCTCGGGGGTGATGGTGGTGGCGTCGATTTCCTTGCCCGAGAGGGTGAATTTCGGCGTGGCGATGACGTTCAGGGTGGCCAGCGCATTCTCTTCGTTGCCGTAGTCGCCCGAGGTGTAGTCGATCAGCCCCTCGTCCAGCGGCCAGGCGTTCACCCGGCCTTCCCAATCGTCGACGATGGGGTTGCCAAAGCGGAAGGCCTCGGTCTGCTGATAGGGCACGCGCGCGGCAAGCCAGGCGGTCTTCGCGGCTTGCAGGGTTTCGTCCGAAGGCGTGGCGATCAGCGCGGCGACGGCCGCCTGAAGGGCCTGGGCGGTGGTCAGGCTGTCCTGGTAGCCGGCAAGCGCGATGTCGGCATAGTGCTGCGTCACCTCTTCCGGCGTGGCCGCAAGCACCGGGGAGGCGAGGGCCGTGGAGAGGGCGAGGACAGACAGGAGGCGCATGGGCAAACCTTTTCAACCGGGATTGCCCCGATTGTCTGACTAAAATCCTTAGTTTTGTAAAGCCCGATTCTTTTGATTGGGTATCACGGAAGGGCGATCCGCGCCGATGTGCCGCAGGCTTTCAGGGGTCCCGGCGGGGCAGTTCGGCGATCACCGTCCGCGCGGCGGCGGCGGGGTCCTTCGCCTGCCAGATGGGGCGGCCGACGACGATATGGTCGGCCCCGTCGCTGATGGCCTGGCGGGGGGTCGCGATGCGCTTCTGGTCGCCGGTCGCGGCCCCAGCCGGACGGACGCCGGGGGTGACGATCAGCTTGCCTTCCGCCTCGGGCAGGGCGCGGATCAGCGCGGCTTCCTGCGGCGAGGCGATGACGCCGTCGGCTCCGGCCTGAAGGGCGCGGGCGGCGCGTTCCAGGGTGATCTCGTGGATGTCGCCGGGCTTGATCAGGTTCGCGTCCAAGTCGGCGCGGTCAAGCGAGGTGAGGATCGTCACGGCAAGGATCTTCAGGCCGGTGCCGCCCTTGCCGGTGGCGGCGGCGCTGACCACCTGAGGGTCGCCATGGACGGTGAGGAAGTCGAGGTCATACTGCGAAAGCCCCCGGACCGCGGCTTCGACGGTCGCGCCGATGTCGAAGAGCTTCATGTCGAGGAAGACGCGCTTGCCCTGTTCCTGCTTGAGTTCGTTCGCCAGCGCCAGGCCGCCGCCGGTCAGCATCCCGAGGCCGATCTTGTAGAAACTGGCGGCCTCGCCGATCCGGGCGACGAGGTCGAGCCCCTGCACCACGTTCGGCACGTCGAGGGCGACGATCAGGCGGTCATCTGCGGACATGCGAGCCTCCGGGATTTGGCGCGGTTTGACGGGGCCGGGCAGGGCTGTCAAGACTGGCGGGAAACGGGGAGCAGGGATGATCCTGGCATTCGACATCGGCGGCAGCCGGATCAAGGCGGCGGTCTGGGACGGGGCGTTGCGGCCTCTGGGCGAGGTGGCGACGCCGCTCGGCGACACGGCGGCCTTCACGGCGGCGGTGGCGGGATTCGCGACGGGACGCGAGGCGGGGATCGCGATCTCTATCGCTGGCGTGGTGGACCCGGCGACCGGCGTGGGCAATGTGGCGAACATCCCGGCGATCAACGGGTTCCGGCTGGCGCCGGAGCTGCAGGCGGTGACGGGGCTGCCGGTCCGGGTGCTGAACGACGCCGACTGCTTCGCGCTGGCCGAGGCGAAGCAGGGCGCGGGTCGGGGGCACCGGTCGGTCTTCGGGGTGATCCTCGGCTCGGGCGTCGGCGGCGGGCTGGTGCTCGGCGGGCAGCTGGTGACGGGCGCGGGCGGCTATGCCGGGGAATGGGGCCATGGGCCGGTGATCCGGGGCGAGTTCGCCTTCCAATGCGGCTGCGGGCAGGTGGGCTGCGTGGATACGGTGGGCTCGGCGCGCGGGCTGGAACGGCTGCACCGCAAACGGACGGCGGAACTTCTGGGGTCGGAGGCGATCATCGCGGGCTGGATGGCTGGCGAGGCCGAGGCGGGGGAGACCATGGCGCTGTGGCGCGAACTGGTGGCGGGGCCCCTGGCGATGGTGGTGAACGTGATCGGCGCGGATGTGGTGCCGGTCGGCGGGGGGTTGTCGCGCGCGCCGGGGCTGGTGGCCTATCTGGACGAGGCGGTGCGGGTGCGGATTTTGCGGCGGACGCAGGGGCCGGTGCTGATGCCGGCGGAATGCGGGGCGGATGCGGGGCTTCTGGGCGCGGCGATGGCGGGGGTCGAGGCATGGGGATAAGGCTGGAGGTCTGCGTCGACAGCGCCGAGGGGCTGGCCGAGGCGGTCGCGGGCGGGGCCGACCGGATCGAGCTTTGCGCGGCGCTGGCGCTGGGCGGGCTGATGCCTTCGGTCGGGCTGATCGCGCTGGCGGCGCGCTGCGGGGTGCCGGTGGTGGCGATGATCCGGCCGCGCGTGGGGGATTTCGTCTGGTCGGAGGCGGAAGTCGGGATGATGGAGGCGGAGATCGCCTCGGTGCGGGCGGCGGGTCTGGCGGGGGTGGTGCTGGGGGCCTCGCAGCCCGACGGGCGGCTGGACGGGGCGGTGCTGCGGCGGCTGGTGGCTGCCGCGCGCGGGATGGATCTGGTCCTGCACCGCTGCATCGACCTGACGCCCGACATGGGCGAGGCGCTGGAGGAGGCGGTCGGGCTGGGCTTCCGCCGCATCCTGACCTCGGGCGGCGAGACGACAGCCGAGGCCGGGGCGGCGCGGATCGCGGCGCTGGTCGCGCAGGCGGCGGGGCGGATCACGGTGATGCCGGGATCGGGGGTGAGCCCGGGCAACGCAGCGGCGCTGAAGGGGCTTGGCATCGCCGAGATTCACGCCTCATGTTCGGTGCAGGTCCCGGTGGCGGGGCGGGCGGTGGAGATGGGTTTCGCGCCGCCGGTCCTGCGGCGGACTTCGGCGGATGCGGTGCGGGCCTTGCGCAGGGCGCTGGAATAGGAGCGGGCGATGGAGATCAGGCTGGATTACGACCGCCCGGAGGAGGGGCCGGGATCGGGGCCGCTGACGGTGGGCTGGTTCCTCGCGCAGGACAAGGGCGCGGTGCTGTATGACCCGCCGGAGCGGGTGGTGATCCGCCCGCAGAACAAGGCCCATGCCAAATCGGCCAGCCGCTGCCCGGCGGTGATCCAGCTGGAAAGCCGCTACTTCCTGGTGAAATGCCCGTTCGACCTGCACATCGGCTTCCAGCGCGACGACAAGGGCAAGGCGGTGCTGGTGAACCGGGCGGGGGCGTCCTCGCCCATCCGGTCCTCGAAGCTGAACGAGGTGCTGACCCTGGTCTCCGAGGCGGAATGGCGTTTCCCGGATCGGCCCACGGTGCAGCTGCACCTGCCCTATTATTTCATCGCCGACGAGATGGTCTACCTGAGCCAGCTGGCCGCCTTCGCGCATTACCGGCCCGACCCGCTGCCCGGCACGATCTTCGGCGGGCGCTTCCCGATCTCGATCTGGCCGCGGCCGCTGATGTGGGCCTTCGAATGGCACGAGCCGAAGAAGGACCTGATCCTGCGCCGGGGCGAGCCCTTGTTCTACGTCCAGTTCGAGGGGATGGACCCCGGCCGCGCGGTGCAGCTGGTGGAGGCCGAGCGGACGGCGGAGCTGCAGGCCTATCTGGAGAAGGTCTCGGGCGTTGTGAACTATGTCAACCAGACCTTTTCCCTGTTCAAGGCGGCAGAGGGGCTGCGGCCGAAGAAGCTGCTGGTCGCGAAGACCCGGGACTGAGCCTTGTGATCGACCCCGGGGCGCTGCCCCGGACCCCGGAGTATTTGTGTAAAGAGCAAGCACAATTTGATTTAAATTTAAGAGGTTAGACCATGCGCAGCATCATCGAGATTTACGAGCCCGCCTCGGGCCGGGTGCGCGAGGTCCTCGCGGTGGAAGGGCGGATCGAGGCCCCGAACTGGGCACCCTCCGGCGACTGGCTCCTGGTGAACGGGGAGGGGCGGCTTTACCGGGTTCCCCTCGGGCAGCCGGTGCTGGAGCTGGTGGAGACGGGTGCGGCGGTCCGCTGCAACAACGATCACGGGATCACGCCGGACGGCACGGCGATCATCCTCTCCTCGCATCACGAAGGCGAAGGGTCGCAGATCTACCTGATGCCGGTGGACGGGGGCGAGCCGGTGAAGGTTTCGCCGGAAGCGCCCAGCTGGTGGCATGGGATATCGCCGGACGGGCGGGTGCTGGCCTATGTCGCGGCGCGGGGCGGCAGCCGGGTCATCGACGTCTACACCCTGGCACCGGAGCAGGCGGAGCAGCGGCTGACCCTGGGCGAGGGGCATTGCGACGGGCCGGACTTCTCGTCCGACGGGACCCGCATCTACTACAACTGCGACCGGACGGGACATGCGCAGATCTGGGTGATGGACGCCGACGGCTCGGGGCAGCGGCAGCTGTTCGAGGACGGGTGCGTCAACTGGTTTCCACATCCCTCGCCTGATGGGCGGCACCTTCTGTATCTCGCCTATCCGCCGGGAACCACGGGGCATCCGGCGGACCTGCCCGTCGCGCTGGTGCTGTGCGACCCGGAGGGCGGCAACCGGCGCCGGGTGCGGGAGTTCACCGGCGGGCAGGGAACGATGAACGTGCCCTGCTGGGCGCCGGATTCCAGCGCCTTCGCCTATGTGCGCTATGAGCCCCTCAAGCGGGACGGAGGCCGCTGAGCCCTTTTGGCGCCTTGGGCCTTGGCGTCTCGGGCAGGGGGTCGGGCAGGCCGACGGCGGCGAGCACGGGCTGCAGGTGGCGCGGGTCGCCCCAGACCGAGATATAGACCTCTGGTGGATAGCCGTTGGCCAGATGCTCGGGCGTCAAGTCGATGATCCGGACCCGCAGGTCGTCGCCATGCGCGAGCGAGGGGGCGAGAATCTCTTCCGCCACGGGACCCAGATGGCCGACCAGCCCCTCGCTGTGATGCGGGATCAGGCCGAGGATCGGCTTTTTCAGCCGGGCGAAGACGCCGATCCGCCCGTCGGACAACCGGTCGAGCCAGGCCGGATCGCCGATGGAGAGGCCGGTGCGCGCGACGTGGATCGTCAGCCCCTCGACCGGGGCCTTGTGGATCAGGGGAAGTTTGGAATCGCTCATGATCGGCCTTTCCGAAGTCGAAGGCCCAAAGATGCGGGGCGCGGCAGGGGCAATGCAAGGCACGGTTGCGCGCGGAACGACCGGGCTGCCCGATCCCGCCGAAAGGGCGCGCGCTGATCGGCAAGGAAAGGCCGAGAGCGGCGATTTCGTGGGCTTGTGGTTTTTGCGCAAGCGGGGATTGCAAAGCCCGGTCCCGGCCCACAAATCAGGGGCGAGGCCCTCAAGGGGTGTGCTGGAGATCCGGGCACCGCAGGCAGGGCGCTTTAGAAAGGGAGATTACCGATGAATTTGGAGAAATTCACGGAACGGTCGCGCGGGTTCCTTCAGGCCGCGCAGACCATCGCGATGCGGGAAGGCCACCAGAGGGTGCTGCCCGACCACCTCCTGAAGGCTTTGATGGATGATGACCAGGGTCTGGCCGCGAACCTGATCCGCAAGGCGGGCGGCTCGCCCGAGCAGGTCAATGCGGCGGTCAATGCCGCGATCGCCAAGCTGCCGAAGGTTTCGGGCGGCGATGCGCAGACCTATGTCGACCCGCAACTGGTGCGCGTGCTGGACGAGGCGGAGACGGTCGCCAAGAAGGCCGGGGATTCCTTCGTGCCGGTCGAGCGGCTGCTGACCGCGCTGGCGCTGGTGAACACGCGGGCCAAGGATGCGCTGACGGCGGGGGCGGTGACGGCCCAGGGGCTGAACACGGCGATCAACGAGGTCCGCAAGGGGCGGACGGCGGATTCGGCGTCCAGTGAAGACACGATGGAAGCGCTGAAGAAATACGCCCGCGACCTGACCGAAGCCGCGCGGGACGGCAAGATCGACCCGATCATCGGTCGCGACGAGGAGATTCGCCGCGCGATGCAGGTGCTGTCGCGCCGGACGAAGAACAACCCGGTGCTGATCGGGGAACCCGGCGTCGGCAAGACGGCGATTGCCGAGGGCCTTGCGCTGCGCATCGTCGACGGCGACGTGCCGGAGAGCCTGAAGAACAAGAAGCTGATGGCGCTGGACATGGGCGCCCTGATCGCCGGGGCGAAGTACCGCGGCGAGTTCGAGGAGCGGCTGAAGGCGATCCTGAAGGAGATCGAGGCGGCGGCGGGGGAGATCATCCTCTTCATCGACGAGATGCACACGCTGGTCGGCGCCGGGAAATCCGAAGGCGCGATGGATGCGGCGAACCTGATCAAGCCGGCGCTGGCGCGGGGTGAGCTGCACTGCATCGGCGCCACCACGCTGGACGAATACCGCAAGCATGTGGAGAAGGACGCGGCGCTGGCCCGTCGCTTCCAGCCGGTCTTCGTCGAGGAGCCGACGGTCGAGGACACCATCTCCATCCTGCGCGGGATCAAGGAGAAGTACGAGCTGCACCACGGGGTGCGGATCACCGACGCGGCGCTGGTCGCGGCGGCGACGCTGTCGCACCGCTATATCACCGACCGTTTCCTGCCCGACAAGGCCATCGACCTGATGGACGAGGCGGCCTCTCGCCTGCGGATGGAGGTGGATTCCAAGCCCGAGGAGCTGGACGCGCTGGATCGCCAGATCCTGCAGTTCCAGATCGAGGCCGAGGCGTTGAAGAAGGAGGACGACGTTGCCTCGAAGGACCGGCTGGAGAAGCTGGAGAAGGAGCTTGCCGACCTGCAGGAGAAATCCTCCGAGCTGACCGCGAAATGGCAGAACGAGCGGGCTTCGCTGGAGGCCGCGCGCGGGCTGAAGGAACAGCTGGACGTGGCGCGGGCGGAGCTTGAGGGCGCGAAGCGCGAGGGCAACTTCGCCAAGGCCGGCGAGCTTCAGTATGGCCGCATCCCGGCGCTGGAGAAGGACCTGGCCGAGGCGGAAGCCAAGGAAGGCCAGGCTCTGGTCGCCGAGGCCGTGCGTCCCGAGCAGATCGCCGAGGTGGTGGAGCGCTGGACCGGCATCCCCACCACCAAGATGCTGGAGGGCGAGAAGGAGAAGCTTCTCAAGATGGAAGAGGAGCTGGGCAAGCGGGTGATCGGCCAGCGGGCGGCGGTGGAAGCCGTCTCCAAGGCCGTGCGCCGGGCGCGGGCCGGGCTGTCGGACGAGAACCGTCCGCTGGGCAGCTTCCTGTTCCTCGGTCCCACCGGCGTCGGCAAGACCGAGCTGACCAAGGCGCTGGCGGCCTATCTCTTCGACGACGACCAGGCGATGGTCCGCATCGACATGTCCGAGTTCATGGAGAAACACTCCGTCGCCCGGCTGATCGGGGCACCTCCGGGCTATGTCGGCTATGATGAGGGCGGGGTGCTGACCGAAGCGGTGCGGCGCAGGCCCTATCAGGTCGTCCTCTTCGACGAGGTGGAAAAAGCCCACCCGGACGTGTTCAACGTGCTCCTCCAGGTGCTGGACGATGGTCGCCTGACCGATGGCCAGGGCCGGACGGTGGACTTCCGGCAGACGCTGATCATCCTGACCTCGAACCTTGGCGCACGGGCCTTGTCGGAACTGCCGGATGGCGCGGATGCCAGCGCGGCCAAGGCCGAGGTGATGGAAGCCGTGCGCCAGCATTTCCGGCCGGAATTTCTGAACCGGCTGGACGAGCAGATCATCTTCGACCGGCTGAACCGGGGCGACATGAGCGGGATCGTCGAGATCCAGCTGCACCGGCTGGAACAGCGGCTGGCGGCGCGGAAGATCACGCTCGACCTCGACGCCACGGCCAAGGCCTGGCTGGCAGACGAAGGCTACGATCCGGTCTTTGGCGCGCGGCCCCTGAAGCGGGTGATCCAGCGGCAGTTGCAGGACCCGCTGGCCGAGATGCTGCTGGCCGGGGAAATCCTCGACGGCAGCGTGATCCGCGTCACGGCGGGGCCGGAGGGGCTGATCATCGGTGATCGCGTGGTGCAAAGCCGCCGGGAACGTCCGGCGCAGGCCGTGGTGCATTGATCGGTTGCGTCGCGGGCAGACCCGCGCCGCGCCTGTCGAAAACAGAACGGGGGCCTTTCGGCCCCCGTTCTCATATCAGGCCGAGCGTGGCTCGGGCGCGCTGATCGGCGGGAAATGGCCGTCAGGCGTGACCTGGTCCACGGCGTGCGGCAGCGACGCACTGAGCCGCGACAGAAGCTCCTGCCGGCTGAGGCCGGTCTTGGCGACCAGTTCGGCGATGGTGTCGGCGTCCAGCGCCTGCTCAAGCTCGTCGGCGGACAGGGGCTCGTTCGGGCCCTGCTGCACCCAGCTGTCGATCTTGGACCGATGCTGCGGGGCCACGAACCGGTCGAACAGCTCGGAAAGCCCGCTCAGCAGGCCGCCGCCGCCTTGCGACTGGCGAAAGCTGTCGAGAATGCCGCCCGCCCCTGCGCCCGGGTCCCGGGCCGGGTCGTCGGAACGACCGTTCAGCAATTCGCCAAGCTTGTCGCGGTTCTGGTATCCGGCGACGGCCAGAAGCCCCAGAAGGGCGACCAGCGAAGGGCTGCTTCTTGCCATGCTGTGAATCCTTTCCTTTGCAGCAGTCAGGCGCGGCGGCGCAGGGCACCGTAGAGGAAGAGCACGATGATCGCGCCGATCACCGCCCCAATCAGCCCGGCGCCGTCTTCGGGCCCGTACCAGCCAAGCGACTGGCCCAGGAAATTCGCGACGAAGGCCCCGACGATGCCGAGGATGGTCGTCATCACGAAACCCGCCGGCTCGTTCCGGTCTCCGGGCATGATGAACTTGGCGATCACGCCCGCCAGAAAGCCGATGATGATCGTCCAGATGATACCCACGAGCAGCCCCCTTTGTGCACCGGCCTTGCGCCCGGCAATGTGAACAGTGCGGGGCAAACGCGGCAGGACGGTTTGCGTTCCGTCCCGCCGGGCCGACGGGCGGCGTTTCCGGCAGCAGGGCGGGGATGATGTCCGCCCTACCGGGTCAGGCCGAGCGCAGGATGACCAGGTTTTCCTCTACCGCCGCCGCGACCTCGTTGTAATGCTGGGTTCGCCGGGCCGGATCGCCACCCGAGCGGATGATGATCAACTCGGCCTCCTTCACCACGTCGGCGGCTTCGGCGGCCGCCACTTCGGCGAAGTCCTTCTTGACCGCACGCACCGGGGGCAGGCGCTTGGCCATCGGCTTGTGGCCTTCGCGCAGGCGCAGGGTGGGGGCGTTCGGGTCCTCATACTTGGTCACGATGGCGTCCAGCTTCGCGGCGGCGTCGAGCATCGCCTTCTTGATCGGCAGGTAATCCCCCGAGTCTGGCAAGTTCGCTGCGACTTTCAGGTAGTAGAGCCGGAGGCAATCGATCCGGTAACGCTGGTCGATGCGGGGGTCGCAGGTCGTGTTGGCACCCTGCAGGATCTTGACGATCCCCTTGGTGACGTTGGTGTTGACGACTTTACCGATCTGTGGACTGCCGTCCTGGCAAGAAATGCTGAGTGAGCTCGCGGGTCCTTCCGACGGAGCTTCGGCTTCCGGTTCATAACAATAGGCCTGCGCGGAACCGGCCGGAAGCACCCAGAAGAGGCCCAGTGCGAGCAGAAACGTGGACAGGATCAATTTCGTCATTTCAGTTCTCCGTTTCAAAGATTCCGTAAGCGGCAAGCACGGCGCGGCGGGTGCCGGGCCCGAAGGACCCGTCCACCGCGCCGTCGTATAATCCCTTGTCGGCCAGGATCGCCTGCAATCCGGCCCAGGTTTC
>NZ_DAIQAT010000016.1:0-42666 GCF_036781545.1 Tabrizicola sp. | reverse complement strand
ACCTTGCCCTTGCGGAAGCCCTTGATCTCGACCTCGGGCTGCGCCTCGATCAGCTTTTCCTGGACCTTCGCGTCCAGTTCGGCCGCCGTCACCGTGATGGTGTAGCCGCGCTTGAGGCCTTCGTTCAGGGTCTCGGTGACCTGCATGGGGGGACGTCCTTCCTAAGCTTCTCTCGGGCGCTGATGCGCAATAGGTCAGCGGCACAGGGCCAAGGCCCTGCGCGCGATCGCGGGCCTTCTAGCAAAGCCTTCCGTCCGATGTAAGGGGGAATCGCCAGTCCGCGCGGCGGGACGGGCTGGTGCGGGTGAAGGGACTTGAACCCCCATGCCTTGCGGCGCTGGAACCTAAATCCAGTGCGTCTACCAGTTTCGCCACACCCGCGTCCCGCGCCTTCTAGCAAACCTGCCGAGGGGGCGCGAGAGGCAAAGCACCGCCCCATTTGCGCCACAACCGAAGCGGGATCAGGCCACAACTGCCCAGAAATGACCGAACCGGCATCGAATGCCGACCACAAACCCGCGCCAGTCTGACCCAAAGAATTGAAGCGAGGGATTGGAGATGGACGCCGACGCGCCGTTTTCCAGATCAGCAGGCGGGGCCGGAACGGAGCCCGCGCCGGGGATACTGGCGGGCACGAGGGTCCGCACGCTGGAGGGCATTTTGCCGGTCGAATACCTCACGCCGGGCGACCGGATCGTGACCCGCGCCGGGGCACGGCGGCTGACCTCCATCTCGGTCGTGGCACGCAAGATGGTCGATCTCGTGCGCATCCGCGCCTCGACCATGGGGCACGACCGCCCGGATCAGGACCTTTTTCTGTCTCCCGGACAACCCGTGGTGATCCGCGACTGGCGGGCGCAGGCGCTGTATGGCCTGCCCGCAGCCGCCATCCCGGCGGCGCGGCTGGCGGATGGCGAGTTCGTCTGCCTGGAAACCCATCGTCAGGTCCGGCTTTTCACCCTGCGCTTCGACGACGAGGAAGTGATCTACGCCGAGGGGCTGGAGCTGGCCTGCCCCGCCTTCCTGCCGGAACTGGCCTGACGCTGCGTCGCACTGGGCTTGCCGCAAGGATCGGCTAAGCTCCGGGCCATGGACCAGCCCATCGCCACGCTCTTCGCCCGGATGAAGGCCGGGAATGACGCCCGCCGGACAGGTTTCGGCCTGGCCGAACGCCGCGCGGCGCTTGACCGGCTGGCGGATGTGGTGCGCCGGAACGAAGGTGCCATCGTCGCCGCACTTCAGGCCGATCTCGGCCGCCCCGAGGCCGAGGCGATCCTGACCGACTACCTTCCGGTGCTGCAGGAAATCGCACATGCCCGCCGCCATCTGCGCCGCTGGATGCGCCCGCGCCGGGTCTGGCCCACGCTGGCCACGTTCGGCGCCTCGGCCCGGGTCGAGCCGCAGCCGCGCGGCACCTGCCTGATCGTCGCGCCCTGGAACTTCCCGTTCCAGCTTGCGCTCGGCCCGCTCGTCTCCTGCCTTGCCGCCGGGAATGCGGCGATCCTGAAGCCGTCCGAAATGACCCCGGCCACCAGCGCCCTCGTCTCCCGGATCGTGGCCGAGACCTTCCCGCCCGACCTCGTCGCCGTGGTCGAGGGCGACAAGGCGGTGGCGGAAGAACTGCTCTCCCTGCCCTTCGACCACATCTTCTTCACCGGCTCGCCCGCCGTGGGCCGGATCGTGATGGCGGCTGCGGCGAATACGCTCGCCTCGGTCACGCTGGAGCTGGGCGGCAAGTCACCCGTCATCGTCGGGCCGGATGCCGACCTGAAGCAGGCTGCCGACTGGATCACCTTCGGCAAGTTCGTGAACGCCGGCCAGACCTGCATCGCGCCGGACCACCTCTACGTCCATACCGCGGTGAAGGATGCCTTCATCACCGCGCTTCGCGCCCGCATCGCACGCGCCTATGGCTCCGGCGAGGCAAGCCCCAACCTCGCCCGGATCGTCACGCCCTCCCACGCCGCGCGACTTGCCGCGCTGATCGCGGATGCGCTGGACAAGGGCGCAATGCCGATCATCGCGGGCGGGCAATCCGGCCAGTCGCTCGGCCCGCACCTGATCGAGGGCACCACGCCCGACATGCGTCTCAGCCGCGAGGAGATCTTCGGGCCCGTCCTGCCGGCGCTGACCTATTCCGACACCGACGCGGTGATCGCCGCAATCAACGCAAGCGACAAGCCGCTCGCGATCTACATCTTCGACCGCGACTCCGCCAGCATCGACGCAATCACCCGCCGCACCACCTCGGGCGCGGTCGGGATCAACCTGACACTGGTCCACTATACCCAGCTGAACCTGCCCTTCGGCGGCGTAAACGGCTCGGGCATCGGCGCCGCGCATGGTGAGGCGGGGTTCCGTGCCTTCAGTCATGAGCGCGCGGTGATGCGGAACCGCTTCCTGCTCCTGCCGCTGATCTTCCCTCCCTACACCCCTCGCGTCATGCGGCTGATCCGTCTGGCCAAGCGGGTGCTGGGATGACCTATCACTACATCATCGTCGGCGCGGGGTCCGCCGGTTGCGTTCTGGCGAACCGCCTGTCCACCGACCCCGCCACCCGCGTCTGCCTGGTCGAGGCCGGGCCGCCCGACCGCAACCCGATGATCCACATGCCCTTCGGGCTGGCGACGCTGTCGCATATGCGCTGGCTGAACTGGGGCTACGAGACTGCGCCGGAACCCGGGCTGATGAACCGCCGCCTCTACTGGCCACGGGGCCGGGTACTTGGCGGCTCCAGCTCGATCAACGCGATGATCTACATGCGCGGGCATCCGCAGGACTATCGCGACTGGGCGGCTGCCGCAGGGCCGGACTGGGACTGGCCCCGCGTCCGCCAGGTCTTCAGGGACATGGAGGACAACCGGAGCCGCCACGACGACCACCACGGTCAGGCCGGGCCGCTAACCGTCAGCGATCTGGTGCAGTCCAATCCGCTCTCCCGCGCCTTCGTGCAGGCCGGGGCCGAGTGCGGCCACCCGCTGAACCCCGATTTCAACGGTGAAAACCAAACAGGCTTCGGCCTTTATCAGGTCACGCAGAAGGACGGCCGCAGGTTCAGCGCGGCGCGGGCCTTCCTCGACCCGGTCCGCGACCGCCCGAACCTGACCGTGCTGACCGGAGCGCAGGTCCACCGGCTGCGCTTCACGGGGCGCCGCGCCACCGGTGTCCAGCTGCGCGACCGGCTGCTGCCCCTTGCCGAGGGCGGCGAGGTGATCCTCTCGGGCGGCGCGATCAACTCGCCGCAGCTTCTGCTGCTGTCCGGGATCGGGCCGGGCGAGCATTTGCAGGCGATGGGCCTCCCCGTCCTCCACCACGCGCCCGAGGTGGGCGGCAACCTTGCCGACCATCTGGACATCACGGTGCAGGCTGCGCTGCGCGACCGCAGCGCCATCGGCATCGCCCCGACCTTCCTGCCCCGCGCCCTGCGCGCCAGTTGGGCCTACCTGCGCCGGGGCCAGGGCGAGTTCACTTCGAACGTGGCCGAGGCGGGAGGCTTCGTCGCCTCCGACCCCTCGCGCGACCGGCCGAACCTGCAATTCCACTTCATCCCCGCCTACCTGCACGACCATGGCCGCCGCCTGTCGCTCGGCTATGGCCTGACGCTGCATGTCTGCGATCTCCTGCCGAAAAGCCGGGGGCGGATCAGCCTTGCCACCCCCGATCCCATGGCCGCGCCCCGGATCGAGGCCAACTACCTGTCGCATCCCGACGACCTGCCGGTCCTCATGAACGGGTTGAAGATCGCCCGCACCATCACCCAGGCCCCGGCGCTCGCCCGCCACATCGCCCGCGAAACCCTGCCCGGCCCGCAGATCGCCAGCGACGCCCAGCTGGAGGCCGATATCCGCGCCCGGGCCGAGACGATCTATCACCCGGTCGGCACCTGCCGGATGGGCAGCGATCCCGCCTCCGTCACCGATCCGGAGGGCCGTGTCCGGGGCGTCGAGGGGCTGCGCGTCGTCGACGCCTCGCTCATGTCGCAGATCATCGCGGGCAACACCAACGCCCCCACGATGATGATCGCCGAGACCATCGCGCGAAGGCTGCTGGGCCGGGCCTGACGGCACCGGCCTGTCACACAGCTTTTACATTCCTGCAATCTAAGCGTCACGCAGCACGGCTAGAGCGCTGTCATGCCGCCCCGAAGGGCCGCACGATATCAGGAGTGTTCCGATGAAATCCGCCTGCCTCACCGCGTCGATCCTGGCCTTCGCCGCCGCGATGCCCGCCGCCGCCCGCGACCAGATCCAGGTCACGGGTTCCTCGACCGTGTTGCCCTACGCCACCATCGTCGCCGAGGCGTTCGGCGAGAACTTCGACTTCCCCACCCCGGTCGTCGAAGGCGGCGGCTCGGGCGCGGGCCGCAAGAAGCTTTGCGAAGGCGTCGGCGAGAACACCGTCGACATCGCCAACTCCTCCAGCCGCATCGCGCAGTCCGACATCGACCTCTGCAAGGCGAACGGCGTGGACGAGATCATGGAGGTCCGCATCGGCTATGACGGGATCGTCTTCGCCTCGGACGTGAACGGCGCCGACTTCGCGCTGACCCCGGCGGATGTCTACAACGCTCTGGCCGCCCAGGTCGTCAAGGACGGCGCGCTGGCGGCCAACGCCTCGGCCCAGTGGGCAGACGTCAACCCCGCCCTTCCCGCGCAGAACATCCTGGCCTTCGTGCCCGGCACCAAGCACGGCACCCGCGAAGTCTTCGACGTCAAGGTGATCGAGGCCGGCTGCAAGGAAACCGGCGCGCTCGACCTGTTCAAGGCCACCGCTGAAGGGGCCGACGACAAGGAGAAGGAATCCAACGCCAAGAAGGCCTGCATCAAGCTGCGCACCGATGGCAAGTCGGTCGACGTGGACGGTGACTATACCGAAACGCTGCAGCGTCTGGACGCCGACAAGCAGGCGATCGGCGTGTTCGGCCTGTCCTTCTACGAGAACAACACCGACAAGCTGAAAGTGGCCACCATGTCGGGCATTGTGCCCTCGACCGAAACGATTTCCAAGGGCGAGTATCCGGTGTCGCGTCCGCTCTACTTCTACGTCAAGAAGGCGCATATCGGCGTGATCCCCGGCCTGAAGGAATATATCGAGTTCTTCGTGTCCGATGACATGGCAGGCCCGGAAGGCCCGCTGGCGGCCTACGGTCTTGTCTCCGACCCCGAACTTGCGGCGACCCAGGCTGCCGTGGCTGCGGAAACCCCGATGGGTCCGCTGGAATAAGCTGACCGACCGGGCGGGGCCTTCCGGTCCCGCCCACACCCCCGACCCTGACCCGCGGAAGCCCCAATGTCCGTCCTGATGATCCTGGTTGTCCTTGCCGTTCTCGCCGCCGCCGCCTTCGTGCTGGCCCGGCAACGCGCCCTCGCCTCGGCAGGGGGCAGTCCGCGCCAGCTGCATTCGCTTCCCGTCTATTACGGCTGGTTCGGCGCCCTTGCCGTCCTTGTCCCCTCCCTCGTCGCGCTGGTCGTCTGGCTGATCCTGCAACCTCTGGTGCTTGAGAACCGGATCTCCGCCCAGCTTCCCGCAGCACTTGTCGCCGAGCCCGCGAAGGCCGCGCTGACCATGGCCGACGTCCGCCGCGTGGCGGCAGGGCTCGATGCCGCCGTCGCGCAGGGCGCGATGACCGACACCGAAGCCGGGATGATCCGCACCGAATTCACCAACGTCCGCGACCGGCTGGCCAAGGTCGGCGTGGCGCTCGGCTCGAACGTCTCGAAAGAGGTGCTCGCCGCCGCGCAGGACTACCGCGAGATGTCGCACTGGGGGGCCATCGGACGCAGCGTGCTGGTCCTGGGGCTTGCCGCCCTTGGTCTTGCCTGGGGGGTCAGCCGCGCCCACAAGGATTTCCGTGCCCGAAACCTGGTGGAAAAGGCGGTTCTCGGCCTGCTGATGGCAGCCTCCTCCATCGCGATCCTGACCACCGTCGGCATCGTCTGGTCGATGGTGTCGGAAACCTTCGACTTCTTCTCGAAATACCCGATCCAGGACTTCTTCCTCAGCCTGACCTGGTCGCCCAATTTCCGCGGCGGCTCCGACCTCGGGATCATCCCGCTGATCTGGGGCACGCTCTACATCACCCTCGTCTCGATGCTGGTCGCAGTGCCCATCGGCCTTTTCGCCGCGATCTACCTGGCGGAATATGCCTCGCGCCGCACCCGGAACTGGGTCAAGCCGCTGATCGAGATCATCGCGGGCATCCCGACCGTGGTCTTCGGTATCTTCGCCCTCGTGACCGTCGGCCCGTTCCTGCGCGACTGGTTTGCAGCGCCCCTCGGCCTCGGCAACTCCGGCTCCTCGGTCATGACTGCCGGGATCGTGATCGGCATCCTCAACATCCCCTTCATCTCGTCGCTGTCGGACGACATCATCAACGCCGTGCCGCAAAGCCTGCGTGACGGCAGCCTCGGCCTCGGCGCCACCCGGTCCGAGACCGTGCGCCAGGTCGTCCTGCCCGCCGCCCTGCCCGGCATCGTCGGCGCCATCCTGATGGCGGCCAGCCGTGCCATCGGCGAGACGATGATCGTGGTGATGGGCGCAGGTGCCGCCGCGAAACTCAGCCTCAACCCGTTCGAGGCGATGACGACGATGACCGTCAAGATCGTCGGCCAGCTGACCGGCGACACCGACTTCGCCGCGCCCGAGACGCTGGTCGCCTTCGCGCTTGGCATGACGCTCTTCGTCATCACCCTCTGCCTCAACATCTTCGCCCTCTGGATCGTCCGGAAATACCGGGAGCAATACGAATGACCGACCTTTCCGCCGCCCCTGGCTTCGTCCCCCCTGCGCGCCAGTCTATCCTGACCGCAAGCGCGCAGATGAAACGCCGCAATGCCGCCGAATCCCGGTTCCGCGCCTATGGCGTGATCGCGATCTCCGTCTCGCTGATGACGCTGGCGATCATGCTCTTCACCATCCTGCGCGACGGCGTCTCGGCCTTCCATCAGGCAGAGCTTGCCTTCCCGATGGAACTGTCCGCCGATGTGCTGGATCCCAAGGGCAACCGCGACCGCGCGGAGATGGCGAAGATCACCACCGTTGGCTATCAGAAGGTGCTGGCCCAGGCCTTCGCGGCCGAACTCGACCGCCGCGGCATTGGCCAGGATGGGCTTTCCGCCAAGGATATCGCCGATATGATCTCGAAGGATGCCGCGGGTGCGCTTCGGGCAAGGGTGCTGGCCAACCCGGCGCTGGTCGGCACCACGATCGACGCCCATGTGCTTGCGGCAGGCCGCATCGACGGCTTCCTGAAGGGCCGTGTCACGTTGAAAACCGCCGAGCGCGACAACAGCGTCAAGCCCGAACAACTGCTGCTGGCCGACAAGCTGCGTCAAGCAGGGCTGCTGTCTTCCGCCTGGAACTGGGGCTTCTTCACCAACGCCGACGCCTCGGACCAGCGCCCGGAAGCCGCGGGCCTGGGCGTGGCGCTGATCGGCTCGGCGTACATGATGCTGATGGTCCTGGTGATGTGCGTGCCCGTGGGCGTCGCCGCCTCGATCTACCTCGAGGAATTCGCGCCCAAGAACCGCTGGACCGACGCGATCGAGGTCAACATCTCGAACCTCGCCGCCGTCCCCTCCATCGTCTTCGGTATCCTCGGCCTGGCGATCTTCATCAACTTCGCCGGCCTGCCGCAGTCCTCCTCCATCGTCGGCGCACTGGTGATCAGCCTGATGACCCTGCCCACGATCATCATCGCCACCCGCGCCGCCATCCGCGCCGTGCCGCCGTCGATCCGCGACGCGGCGCTGGGGGTCGGCGCCTCGAAGATGCAGACCGTGTTCCACCATGTCCTGCCGCTGGCCATGCCCGGCATCCTGACCGGCACGATCCTCGGCCTGGCCAGCGCGCTTGGCGAAACCGCGCCGCTCCTGCTGATCGGCATGGTCGCCTTCGTCGACAACTACCCCGCCGCCCCGCCCGAAGGCTTCCTGAGCCCCGCGACCGCGCTGCCGGTTCAGGTCTACAGCTGGGCCAGCCGTGCCGACCCGGCCTTCATCGAACGCTCGAACGGCGCGATCATCGTGCTTCTGGCCTTCCTCGTCACGATGAACGTCGCCGCCATCCTCCTGCGCCGCCGGTTCGAGCGCCGCTGGTAACTCTCACAAGAGCGGCAGCATCAGCGCGAAAAGCTCGGCCTGCGAAGAAATCCCACAGCGCTGGTAAAGCTGCTTGCGGAACACCTTCACCGTCTGCGGCGACAGGCCGAGGTTCAGGCCGATCGACAGCGTGGAATGCCCCTTCAGGATCAGCAGCGCAACCTGCGCCTGGCGGGGCGAAAGCCCGATCCCCAGCACCCGCGCCGCCGCCGCCAGCTTGGTCGGGGTATCCTCGACCGGCTGCTGCGACAGTTTCGGCACCGGCCAGTGCACCCGCGCCAGTTCGGCGACGACCGGGGCAATCCGGCGGCAGGCCGCCATCTCGGCCGCCGAGAAGACCTTTTCCGACTGCCCGTCCCGCCCCAGGAACAGGTTCAGCGAAAGCCCCGACCCCAGCCAGACCGTGAAGGCCAGTTCGTCGATGATCGTCGTCTGCCCGAAATACTCCACATAGAAGCGGCTGCGCTGGAACGCATCCGGCGCAATGTCGCGCAGCCGGTACAGCCCCTCCTCCGCCCGCTGGAGGTGTAGGCCGTAGAACGGGCTCAGGCGGAATGCACCCGCCATATAGGTGCTTTGCAAACGCGCGAAGACCCGTGCATCCCCCGCGCGCCGGAACAGCTCCAGCGCCGGCCCCCCGTCGCTGTAGGCCAGCACCAGCATGTTGTCCGGGCGCGCCAGGGCAAGAAGCATCTGCCACAGGGCATCCTCGAACCCGGGGCGCCCGAGCACGGCAATCGTCCGCGCCAGTTTCGGCTCGACCCCGGTCCCGGCTGGCTCCTTCATGCATACCTCGCTGGGGGTATATACCCCCCGTTTCGCGATACATTAGGATTACTTCAGTTCCAAGGGGTATGGCAGACGCACCGGGCGCGCTTAGGATGACCGGGCTTTTCTGAAAGGGGCACCGATGCGTTTGGCACTTTGGCAGGGCACGTCGCCCGCCTCCGACCTCGACAGCGCCTGCGCCCAGGCCGAGGCCGCGCTGGCCGCCGCCGCCGCGATGGGAGTCGCGGCGCTTGTCCTGCCAGAGGTCTGGCTGCCCGGCTACAACCAGCCCGACATCCCCGCCCGCGCGCTGACCCTCGACAGCCCGCCGCTGCAGCGCCTGGCACGGGCCGCGAAGCTCCATCGTACTGCGCTTGTCACAGGCTATGCCGAACGCGACGGCGACCGGCTCTACAACTCCGCCGCCTGCTTCGGTCCCGACGGCGCGCTGCTCTGCAACTACCGCAAGGTCCAGCTCTACGGCCCGCGCGAGGCTGCGCTCTACACCCCCGGCGAGGCGCTTCCGACCTTTCCGCTTGCGGGGGAAACCGCCGCGATCCTGATATGTTACGACGTGGAGTTTGCACCGCATGTGAAGTCCCTGGCCGACCGCGGCGCAACCCTGATCCTCGCCCCGACTGCCAACATGGCCCCCTTCTTCCATGTCCCCCGTGTCACCGTCCCGGCAATGGCGGCCAACCACGGTGTCACCATCGCCTATGCCAACTACTGCGGGGCCGAGGGCGATCTGGCCTATGTCGGCAATTCGGTGATCGCAGGCCCGCACGGCGAAATCCTCGCGCAGGCGGGCGAGACCCCGACGCTTCTCATCGCCGAAATCCCGCCGCGCGACCCGTCCCGTCTCTCCACCCAGTCCACCGACCTGAGGCAGCTCTGATGCGCGACCCCCGCCACGACATCCTGTTCACGCCGCTCCAGATCGGCCCCAAGACAGCCAAGAACCGCTTCTATCAGGTCCCACACTGCAACGGCGGCGGCTATCGTGACCCATCTGCCGTGGTCGAGATGCGCCGCACCAAGGCCGAGGGCGGCTGGGGCGTGATCTTCACCGAACAGACCGAAATCCACCCGACCTCCGAGATCACCCCCTTCATCGAACAGCATCTGTGGGAGGACAAGGATATCCCCGCCCTCGCCCGCATGGCCGAGGCGATGAAATCCCACGGTGCGCTGGCCGGCATCCAACTCGCCTATTCCGGCATCAACGGCCCGAATCTCTACAGCCGCGAGGTACCGCTGGCCGTCACCGGCGGCCCGATCCTGACCTTCACCTCCGACCCGGTGCAGGCCCGCACGATGGACAAGGAAGACATCCGCGACCTCCGCCGCTGGTTCCGCGCCGCCTTTCGCCGCTCGCATCAGGCGGGGTTCGACCTGATCTGCCTCTACGGCGCGCATGGCTTCGGCATCCTGCAACATTTCCTTTCCCGCGCCACCAACCACCGGACCGACGAATACGGCGGGGATTTGAGAAACCGCGCGAGGTTCCTGCGCGAGATCGTTGAAGATGCACGGGAAACCACGAAAGGTGAACTGGCCGTCACGCTCCGCATGTCGCTGCACGAGGCCGGTGCTTATGGCTTCTCCAACGCCGAACTGCGCGACTTCATCGCGATGCATGCCGAGCTTCCCGACCTCTGGGACCTCGCCAACGGCACTTGGGAGGCCTGCTCCGGCACCTCGCGCTTCAAGGACGAAGGCGCGCAGGAAGAGCTTGTCCGCGGCATCAAGGAACTCACCCCGAAACCGGTGGTCGGCGTCGGCCGTTTCACCTCGCCCGACGCGATGGTGCGCCAGATCAGAACCGGCGTGCTCGACTTCATCGGCGCTGCGCGGCCCTCCATCGCCGACCCTTTCCTGCCCCTGAAGGTGCAGGAAGGCCGCTATGAGGACATCCGCGAATGCATCGGCTGCAACATCTGCGTCTCGGGCGACATGACGCAGGGCATCAGCCGCTGCACCCAGAACACCGCCTTCATGGAGGAATGGCGCAAGGGCTGGCACCCCGACCGCGCCCGCCCGAAAGGCGCGTCGGAAAGCGTCCTCATCGTCGGCGCGGGGCCCACGGGTCTTGAAGCCGCGCTGCAAGCCGCGCGGCGCGGCTACCGGGTGACGCTGGCCGAGGCCAGCACCACGCTCGGCGGCCGCGTCGCAAAGGAACGCCTGCTTCCCGGCCTTTCTGCCTGGGGCCGGGTGGCCGACTACCGCACCGGGCAGATGGCGGTGATGCCGACCGTCGACATCTACCGCGACAGCCCGCTGACCGCCGAGGACATTCTCGCCATGGGGGCCGAGCACGTGGCCATCGCCACCGGCGCCACCTGGCGTCGCGACGCGGTGGCGCGGCTTCACCTTCACCCGATCCCCACCGACCCGGCGATGCCGCTCTACACGCCCGACGACCTGATGGCGGGCCGGGCGCCCGAAGGCCAGACCGTCGCGCTTTACGACGACGACCATTTCTACATGGGCTCGGTGCTGGCGGAGCTTCTGGTCGCCAAGGGCAACCGCGTCCATTTCATCACCCCTTCGGTGAAGGTCGCGGAATGGACCGACAATACGCTGGAACAGGGCACGATCATGCGCCGGCTCCTGGAGATCGGCGTGGAGATCCACCTGAGCAAGGCCCCGGACGCCATCGGTAAGGCCGAGATGACCCTCGGCTGCACCTGGACCGGACGGCAAACCGCCCTGCCCGCCGATGCGGTCGTCTTCGTCACCTCGCGCAGGCCCAATGACAGCCTCTTCCACGATGCGAAGGTCCTCGACTGGCAGGCGGCGGGCATCCGCTCTCTCAAGCTCATCGGTGATGCCGCCGCGCCGGGCCCCATTGCCTGGGCCACCTATGCCGGCCGCGCCTGGGCCGAGGATCTGGACCAGCCCGACCGCGGCGACGCGCTTTCCTTCCGCCGCGAGATTGCCGCACTGGACCCCGGAGTCTCGCTCTTGCCATGACCCGGAAAACACATTCACCTGTTCACAGATAACCGACCCTCGACCAAGGACCCGAAGATGACCCACTTCCGCCACCGCAAGTTCAACACCAAGGAAACCTATCCCGAGCAGAAGCTCGACAACGACCTGGCCCAGGCCGTCGTCGCGCGGGGCCGGATCGTCTTCCTGCGCGGCCAGTGCCCGCAGGACCTCGATACCGCGAAGGATATCGGCAGCCATGATCCGGTCGAGCAGACCCACAAGGTCATGCAGAACATCCGCCAGCTTCTGGAAGAGGTCGGCGGCGACATGAGCCATCTCTGCAAGATCGTCGTCTACCTGACCGACGTCCGCCACCGCGAGGCGGTCTACCGGACCATGGGCGAGTATATCAAAGGGGTGCATCCGGTCTCGACCGGGGTGGTGGTCTCGGCTTTGGCGCGGCCGTCCTGGCTGGTGGAGATCGACGGCACCGCGGTGATCCCGGACGCCGCGGAATGACCTTCTCGATCATCGCCCGCTGCGCCCGGACCGGGCAGTTCGGAATGGCGATCTCCTCCTCCTCCCCCGCCGTGGCGGCGCGCTGCGCCCATGTCCGGGCGGGAGTCGGGGCGGTGGCGAGCCAGAACATCACCGACCCGGCGCTGGGGCCGCTGATCCTCGACCGGCTGGAAGCGGGGATGGCCGCAGCCGACGCCCTGGCCGCCGTCACGGAGGGGCGGCCCCATATCGACTACCGGCAGCTTCTGGTCGTCGACCGGGAGGGTCGCACGGCGATCCATTCCGGGGGGCAGGTGCTGGGGGTCTGGGGCGAGGCCCGCGCCACCGACTGCGCGGCGGGGGGGAACCTATTGGCGGGGGAACTGGTGCCGATGGCGATGGTCGAGGCCTTCGCCGGGTCGAAGGGGCATCTGGGCGAGCGGCTGATGCTGGCGCTGGAAGCTGGTCTTGCGGCGGGGGGCGAGGCGGGGCCGGTGCATTCCGCCGGGCTGAAGGTCGCGGACCGGCTGGACTGGCCGCTGGTCGACCTGCGGATCGACTGGGCCGAGGATCCGATCGGGATGCTGCGGGCCGCCTGGGAGGTCTATGCCCCGCAGATGGGGGCCTATGTCCAGCGGGCGGAGGACCCGACCGAGGCGCCCTCCTACGGGGTGCCGGGGAATGAGTGATGGCCGGGTGCCCGCGCGCGGGCAGCTTTGCGGACCCTGCAAAATCAATGCCTTGCTTGCGGGCATTCAGGAATTGTTAAGCCTTGGAAAGGGGCTCTGAAATGGTCGAATCGATCCACACCCTTGTCATCGGTGGCGGGCAGGCGGGCGTTGCCACCTCGGCCCATCTGCAGAAACAGGGGGTTCCGCATCTGGTCCTGGAACGCGACCGCATTGCCGAACGCTGGCGGACATGGCGCTGGGACAGTCTGGTTGCAAACGGCCCGGCCTGGCATGACCGCTTCCCCGATGCAGAATTCACCGACCTCGACCCCGAGGCCTTCGCGCCGAAGGAGGCGGTCGCCGACTATTTCGAGCGCTTCGCGGGCGACCGCAGCCTGCCGATCCGCACCGGGGTCGAGGTGACGAAGCTGGAGCGGAACGGACAGACCTTCCGGGCGACCACGAAGGACGGCACCATCGAGGCGCAGAATGTCGTCGTCGCCACCGGCCCGTTTCAGAAGCCGGTGATCCCGACCGTGATCACCGATCCCACCATCACCCAGATGCATTCCAACAGCTACCGCAACCCCGGCCAGTTGCCCGAAGGCGCGGTGCTGGTGGTGGGTGCGGGGTCCTCTGGCGCGCAGATCGCCGAGGAACTGGTCCGCTCAGGCCGCCGGGTCTACCTGTCGCTCGGGCCGCACGACCGGCCGCCCCGCCGCTATCGGGGGCAGGATTTCGTCTGGTGGCTGGGCAAGCTGGGCAAGTGGGACATGAAGGCCCCGACCCCGGGGACCGAGCATATCACCATTGCCGTCTCGGGCGCCTATGGCGGGCATACGATGGACTTCCGCCGCCTCGCGGGCCTTGGCGTGACGCTTTTGGGCCGGGCGGGCGAGTATAACGACGGGGTCCTGCATTTCGCCGACGACCTGCGGAGCAACATGGAGGCCGGCGACCGGAACTACCTGTCGGTGCTGGACGAGGCCGACGCCTATGCCAAAGCCAATGGCCTTGACCTGCCCGAAGAGCCGGAAGCGCGCAACCTGCTGCCCCTGCCCGATTGCGTGACCCAGCCGACCCTGGCGCTGGACCTGAAGCGGGAAGGCATTTCCACGGTGATCTGGGCCACCGGCTTCCGGCTGGATTTCGGCTGGATCGACCTGGACATCTTCCAGCCCGATGGCCGCCCACGCCACAAGGAGGGCGTGACGGAGGTTCCGGGGCTGTACTTCATGGGCCTGCCCTGGCTGTCCTGCCGGGGGTCGTCCTTCATCTGGGGGGCCTGGAAGGATGCGGAACGGCTGGCCGGGGTGATCGCTGGGCGGGCGTAAGGCGGGTTGGATGGTGCGCTGTAGCGCACCCTACGGGGTATGGTACGATGGACGACCCGTAGGGTGGGTGAAACCCGCCGTCTTGTGCGGGTGGATGGGTTGGATTGCAGGCAGTTCGCCACCCCTACGCGTGACCCTCCAACGAGGAGACGAAGTCGAACGCGGAGGGTCCGGTGGCCGAAGGACCGGACTCACGCGCCTGCGGCAGACATGCTAGGCTTCCGGCATTT
The DNA here is from genome assembly GCF_036781545.1 of Tabrizicola sp. Taxonomy (GTDB): domain Bacteria; phylum Pseudomonadota; class Alphaproteobacteria; order Rhodobacterales; family Rhodobacteraceae; genus Tabrizicola. The sequence goes on along the minus strand of NZ_DAIQAT010000016.1, from coordinate 28,129 downwards.
GATGACGGAGGATAGTGATGCTGAGATTAGCCCTTTCGGCCCTCGCCGCCGTGGTCGGCGGTTGTGCGAACGTGAATTATGAGACGACCAGAGCGGGAACCTTCAGCGGCGAGGTCGCTGTGGTCTGGCTGAGCGGCACCAAGGGGTCGGGTGACGGAACCTTCGTCTACGTCCCGACCGAGGCCAAGCCGCTGACCTTCCGGCGGCCCGAGGGCGAGACCAAGGGCAGGAGCATAACCCCGGGCATGATGTACACGGACGGTGGGTCGATCCCGCCTTTCGCGCGCATCGTCAATGGCCTGACGCCGTGGAACTACGGCCCGGCCTATATCGTCCATGACTGGCTGTTCCGGGCGCGGCAATGCCTGAACGACAAGAGCACCAATCCGGACTATGACGCGCTGAAGGATCTGGATTTCCAGGATAGCGCGGAAATCATCGCCGAAGCCATCAAGGCCCTGGAGGCAAGCGGTCGCGTGAAGAAGGACCAGATCTCCGGAGCCCTGGTCACGGCGGCGGTGACAAGCCCGTTCTCGCATCGCCATTGGACGGCGAATGGCAAGTGTTCCGAGGTCAGCGACGAGGACCAGCAGACCGCACTGAACGCCGTTGGCCGGAAGGCGGTGGTCGGGCGCGAGACGACGACACGGTTCAAGTTGCGGACAACTGGAGCAATCGAAGAGCAGACCGGACAGGTGGTGGCGATCATCAGCTATGACGGCCTGTAGACGGGTTGCCGCAATCAGCCGTCTTCGTCCTGGTTTCCCGCCGCGTTCAGCGCGATGATCTCGCGCAGGATGGTGTCGATCCGGGCGGCGATCTCGGGGCCGAGGCGGGCACGCAGGGCGGCGTCGAAGTCCTGTGCGTGCTGGCCGATCTCGGTGAAGACGGCGCGGCCCTTCGGGGTGAGCGACAGGTTCTCGGCCCGGCGGTCGTCGGGGCTGGTGGAGCGGGTGAGAAGGCCTTCGGCTTCCAGCCCGGCGACGGCGCGGGAGACCTTGGTCTTCTCGATATGGCTGAGACGGCAGATGTCGCGGGCGGTCATCGCGCCGAAGCGGCCGAGATTGGCCATGACGCGCCATTGCGTCCGGGTCAGGCCATAGCGGGTGCGATAGGTGGCCTGGAAGCCGCGGCTCGTGGCCTCGGCGGCCTGGTTCAGGAGATAGGGCAGGAAATCCTGAAGGTCGAAATCGCCGCCCTCCGCCATGGTCATGCGCCCGGTTTCACGCGGTCGGGGTGGGCGGCGGCAACCTCCGGCAAGGCCTCCATCCGGGCGGCGATGGCGGCGATGCGGGGGAACGGGGTCAGGTCGAGGCCCCAGCGGCGGGCGTTGTAGACCTGGGGGACGAGACAGAGGTCGGCGACGCCGGGGGTCGGCCCAAGGCTGAACGGGCTGTCGCCGGTCAGCATCGGCTCCAGCCCCTGGAAGCCCAGCGCGATGAAATGCGTCATCCAGCCGTCCAGCGTGGCGCTGCCGCCGAGCGAGACCGCATGTTGCGCGACGCGGAGGTTGCAGACGGGCTGGATCTCCATCGCCACCGCATGGGCCAGTGCGCGGGAACGGGCGCGGTCGGCGGGGTCTTGCGGCAGGAGGCCGGCGGCCCTCGTTTCGTCCAGGTATTCCAGGATCGCGAGCGACTGGGTGAGGCGGAGGCCGTCGATCTCCAGCACCGGGACAAGGCCTTGCGGGTTGGCCTTGAGGTGTTCGGGGCCGCGCTGCGCGCCAGTGGTCAGGTCGACCGGGATGCTTCGGTAGGGAATGCCCAACAGGTTCAGCCCGATCCGCACCCGGTAGGCCGAGGAGGAGCGCCAGTAGTCGTGGAGGATCACATCTGTCATGGGCTGGCCTTAGCCGGTTCGGGATTGCTTGTCATGTTAAGCTTGACTTGGTTGCAGTTGCAACTATTAATCGAGTCGACCAGAGGGAGGAGGACCCGATGACCCGCCATGCGCTTGCCCAGGGCATGATCCGCGCCGCCGGTGGCACGGGGCTGATCGAGGGCTACATGCCCGGCTTCGGCAACGACTTCGAGACCGAGGCCCTGCCGGGCGCCCTGCCCCAGGGCCAGAACTCGCCGCAGAAATGCGCCTACGGGCTTTATGCCGAACAGCTGTCGGGCTCGGCCTTCACCAAGCCGCATCCCGAGCGGACCTGGTGCTACCGGATCCGGCCCAGCGTGAAGCACACGACGCGTTTCACGAAGATCGAGGTGCCGCACTGGAAGTCGGCGCCGCATGTGCTGCCGGATGTGATCTCCTTGGGGCAATACCGCTGGGACCCGGTGCCGCATTCCAACGAGGCGCTGACCTGGGTCACGGGGATGCGGACGGCGACGACGGCGGGGGATGTGAACACCCAGACCGGGATGGCAGCGCATATCTATACCGTGACCGCCTCGATGGCGGACGAGTATTTCTACTCGGCGGACGGCGAGCTTCTGGTGGTGCCGCAGGAGGGGCGGCTGCGCTTCTGCACCGAACTGGGGGTGATCGACCTGGAGCCGAAGGAAATCGCGGTGCTGCCGCGCGGGCTGGTCTACCGGGTCGAGGTGCTGGAAGGCCCGGCGCGGGGGTTCGTCTGCGAGAATTACGGAGTGCCGTTCACCTTGCCGAACCGGGGGCCGATCGGGGCGAACTGTCTGGCGAACCCGCGCGACTTCAAGACGCCGGTCGCTGCCTTCGAGGACCGGGATGCGCCGTCGCGGGTGGTCCTGAAATGGTGCGGGCAGTTCCATGAGACGCGGATCGGCCATTCGCCGCTGGACGTGGTGGCCTGGCATGGCAACTATGCGCCCTACAAGTATGATCTCAGGACCTATTCTCCGGTCGGGGCGATCCTGTTCGACCATCCGGACCCGTCGATCTTCACCGTGCTGACGGCGCCTTCGGGGCTGGAGGGGACGGCGAACATCGACTTCGTGCTGTTCCGCGAGCGCTGGCTGGTGGCGGAGAATTCGTTCCGGCCGCCCTGGTACCACAAGAACGTCATGTCGGAGCTGATGGGCAATATCTACGGTATCTATGACGCCAAGCCGAAGGGGTTCGTGCCGGGGGGGATGTCGCTGCACAACTGCATGTTGCCGCATGGGCCGGACCGGAACGCCTTCGAGGGGGCGTCGAATGTGGAGCTGAAGCCCGAGAAGCTGGACGAGACGATGAGCTTCATGTTCGAGACCCGTTTCCCGCAGCACCTGACGGAATGGGCGGCGAAGAATGCGCCGTTGCAGGACGATTACATCGACTGCTGGGTGAGCCTGGACAAGAAGTTCGACGGGACGCCCGGGATCAAGTGAGCAAGCGGGGGCCAGCCCCCGCACCCCCGGGATATTTGCACAAAGATGAAAGAGGGCCGATGCCGCTTCTTCGTTCATGGGTCGACAGCGCCAATGCGCCGGACCAACCGTTTCCGCTGAACAACCTGCCCTGTGGCGTCTTCTCGCGATCCGGAGAGGAGCCGCGCTGCGGGGTGGCCATCGGCGACTTCGTGCTGGACGTGGCGGGGCTGGAGGAGGCGGGGCTGCTGGCGCTGCCGGGCGCGCCCCTGCTGGACGTGCCCTACTGGAACGAACTGATGGAGGCGGGGCCGGAGATCTGGGCGGCCTTGCGGGCGCGGCTGGTGGAGATGCTGGCGGAAGGCTCGGTCGAGCGTGCGACGGTGCAGCCCTGGCTGGTGCCGCTGGCGGGGGTGGAACTGCACCTGCCCTTCCTGATCAGCGAATATACCGATTTCTACGCCGGGCGGCACCACGCCACCAATGTCGGCACCATGTTCCGGGGGGCGGAGAATGCGCTGCCGCCGAACTGGCTGCATATTCCCATCGGCTACAACGGGCGGGCGTCCTCGGTCGTGGTCTCGGGAACCCCGGTGCGGCGGCCCTGGGGGCAGGTCAAGGGGCCGGACCATGCAATGCCCGCCTTCCAGCCAAGCCGCCGCTTCGACATCGAGCTGGAGCTGGGCGCGGTGGTCGGGATGCCCTCGGACGGGCCGGTGACGGTGGCCGAGGCGGATGCGATGATCTTCGGCTATCTGCTCTTGAACGACTGGTCGGCGCGGGACATCCAGGCCTGGGAATATCAGCCGCTGGGGCCGTTCCAGGCCAAGGCGACGGCGACGACGATTTCGCCCTGGATCGTCATGAAGGCTGCGCTGGAGCCGTTCCGCTGCCCGACCCCGCCGCGCGAGGTGCCGCTGCTGCCGCATCTGCAAGAGCCGGGGCCGATGCTCTACGACATCGCGCTGGAGGTCGGTCTGGCGCCGGAGGGGGGCTGCGAGACGGTGATCGCACGCACCAACTATCGCGAGATGTACTATTCCGCCGCGCAGCAGCTGGCGCATCACACCACCTCGGGCTGCCCGATGAACACGGGCGACCTTCTGGGGTCTGGCACCATCTCGGGCCCCGTGAAGGAGTCGCGCGGGAGCCTGCTGGAGTTGAGCTGGGGCGGGAAGGAGCCGATCCCGGTCGATGGCGGCACGCGAACCTTCATCGAGGACGGCGACCGGCTGGTGCTGCGCGGCCGTTGCCGGGGAGACGGCTACAGCGTAGGCTTCGGGGACTGTGAGGGGACAGTCCTGCCAGCCTTGGCGGACCCTTACAGCCGCAACATAAATCTTTGATCAGAAAGGACTTTCCCATGAGACAGATCCGTTACGCCTTTGCCACCGCGATCTGCCTGGCCTTTGGCCCGGCCGCGATGGCGCAGGATGTGCAGGCCCTGGCCGAAGAATATGTCCATATGCCCGAAGTGCAGCAGATGATGACCGAGATGTTCTCACCCGCTTCGATGGCGGCGCAGTTCAAGACCGGGCTGCCGCCGGGCACCGTGCTGACCGACAGTCAGATGGAAAGGATCGGCGCCCTGATGTCCGAGACGATGACCCAGTTCCGCCCGCGGATGGAGGAATTGATGATCGCTTCCTCGGCGAAGCATTTTACCGCGGAAGAGCTGCAGGCGCTGATCGACTTCTACAAATCGGAGCATGGCGCCGCGGTCATGGCGAAGATGCAGCCCTATATGCAGGATTTCATGGGCCAGATGATGCCCGACATCATGACCGCCATGCAGGCCATCCAGGGCGACATCATGACCATCATGAGCACGCCCTGACATGACCAAGGCATTCGCATCGCAGGGCGATCTTGCGGACAAGACGATCAGCTTCACCCAGATCGGCGAGGGGCTCTATGCCTTCACCGCCGAGGGCGACCCGAATTCGGGCGTGATCATCGGCGACGACAGCGTGATGGTGGTCGAGGCGCAGGCCACGCCACGGCTGGCGCAGAAGGTGATCGACTGCATCCGGGGTGTCACCGACAAGCCGATCAGCCATGTCGTCCTGACGCATTACCATGCGGTGCGGGTGCTGGGCGCCAGTGCCTTCAAGGCCCCGCAGGTCATCATGTCGGAGGCTGCCCGGAACATGGTGGCCGAGCGCGGGCAGGAAGACTGGGACAGCGAGTTCCAGCGTTTCCCGCGTCTGTTCCAGGGGCATGAGAGCATTCCCGGCCTGACCTGGCCGACCACCACCTTCAACGGGCGGATGACGGTCTGGCTGGGCAATCGCCGGGTGGACATCCTGCAGCCAGGCCGGGCGCATACGGCGGGGGATGCGGTGATCCATGTGCCGGACCAGAACGTGATGTTCACCGGCGATATCGTCGAGGCGCATTCGGCCTGCTACTGCGGCGACGGCCATTTCGCCGACTGGGCCCCGACGCTGGAGGCGATCCGGGCCTATGATCTGGACGCCATCGCCCCGGGTCGCGGGGATGCGGTGGTCGGGCGGGAGGCCGTGAACGGGGCCCTGGACCGGACCAAGGATTTCGTGGCCAGCACCTACAGCCCGGTGGCGCGGGTGGCGGCCCGCAATGGATCGCTGAAAGAGGCCTGGGAGGCCTGCCGGGCGGAATGCGACCCGAAGTTCAGGGATTATGCGATCTACGAACACTGCCTGCCCTTCAACGTCGCCCGTGCCTATGACGAGGCCCGCGGCATCGCCCATCCCCGCATCTGGACCGCCGAGCGCGATCTGCAGATGTGGGCGGCCTTGCAGGGGTGATCATGGAGGCCCTGGGATATGGCCTTCTGTTCGCAGGGCTTGCGGGGATCGTGGCGGGGGTCATGCTGGCCAACGCGCTTTACCTCCTCACTGCCTTGCGGGCCGGGCTTCTGCGCGAGCTCTTCACCTTCTCGATCTCGAGGCGGTTCGCGGCATTCGGGAAGGTGCATGAGCTGGTCATGACCCGGGAAGGGACGACGCGTCTTGGCCGCCTGGCCAACCGGGCCCTGCAGGTCGGCACCCTCTGCGCCATTCCGGGCGGGCTGCTGCTGGGCCTGAAGGCGCTGTTGAAACCCTGATCCACGGTTTGAGACCATGCCATACGATTACCGCCCGTTCCCCTATACCCCGCCGCCGGGCCTGACGGCCCCGGAGCCGCGGCACAGGGTGGTGATCGTGGGCGCCGGTCCCATCGGGTTGGCGCTGGCCATCGACCTTGCGCAATACGGGGTGGCCTCGGTGGTGCTGGACGACAACGATGTCGTCTCGGTCGGGTCCCGTGCGATCTGCTGGTCGAAGCGGGCGCTGGAGGTGCTGGACCGGCTGGGCGTTGGCCAAAGGTGTGTCGAGAAAGGCGTGGTCTGGAAGGTGGGCCGGACGCTGCACCGCGAGGACGAGGTCTGGACCTTCGACCTGCAGCCCGACCCCGGCCACAAGATGCCGGCCTTCGTGAACCTGCAGCAATACTATGTCGAGGAGTATCTGGTCGCCCGGGCGATGGAGTTTCCGGGGCTGATCGACTTGCGCTGGAAGAACCGGGTGACGGGTGTCCAGCAGTCGGACCATGTGGCGCTGACGGTGGCGACGCCGGACGGGTCATATGTGCTGGAGGCGGAGCATCTGGTCGCCTGCGACGGCGCGAAAAGTGACATCCGCAGGATGATGGGGCTCGACTTCGATGGCGAGCTTTTCGAGGAGCGCTTCCTGATCGCCGATATCGAGATGACGGGGGATTTCCCGTCCGAACGCCGCTTCTGGTTCGAGCCGCCGTTCCATGCCGGGCAGTCGGCGCTTCTGCACAAGCAGCCGGACAACATCTACCGGATCGACCTGCAACTGGGGTGGGAGGCCGACCCGGAGGCGGAGCGGCAGCCGGACCGGGTGATCCCGCGGATCGAGAAGGCCGTGGGGCATGGGGATTTCCGGCTGGACTGGGTGTCGGTCTACACTTTCCAGTGCCGCAGGCTGGCGCGCTTCGTGCATGGGCGGGTGATCTTCTGCGGGGATTCGGCGCATGTCGTCTCGCCCTTCGGGGCGCGCGGGGGGAACGGCGGCTTGCAGGACGTGGATGCGCTGGGGTGGCGGCTGGCCCACGTCGCGCAGGGCGGCGATGCGGCGGTGCTGAACGGCTATGACCGCGAGCGGCAGCATGGGGCGGACGAGAACCTGCTGAATTCCAGCCGTACGACGCGGTTCATGTCGCCCGCGCCGGGGGCCGAGCGGTGGTTCCGCGATGCGGTGCTGGCGCTGGCCGGGAAAGCGGCGTTCGCGCGGCCCCTGGTGAATTCGGGGCGGCTGTCGCGGCCCTGCGTCTATCCGCTGGCGGGGCCGGATCACCCTGCCCTGCCCCTTGAAGCGCGGCCCGGCGCGGTGGCGCCCGATGCACCCTTGGCCGATGGCTGGCTGATCGACCTTTTGGGGCGCGAACCGGTGCTGCTGGCGCTTGGCCAGTCCGCCCCGGAAGGTCCGGGGGTGAAGGCACTGGACCTGCCGGTGACGCCGGAGGTGCGGGCGCGGTATCTGGGCGGTGCGGAGAAGGCGCTGTATCTGATCCGGCCCGACCAGATCGTTGCGGCCCGCTGGATCGACGCCACGCCCGAAGCCATCGCCAAGGCCGCCGCAGATATCTGGAGTGACGCATGAGCCTGATCACCACGCCCAATCTGCGCGATCCCGATGCGGCCTATGCGGCGCTGCTGGCGGCGCACAAGGGGCTGTCCGAGACGGAAAGCCAGGCGCTGAATGCCCGGCTGGTGCTGATCCTGATGAACCATCTGGGCAACGGGCCGGAGTTCGGCGAGGCGTTGGACCTGGCGCGGTCGTCGCGCTAACGGGGGCAGATCGCCCGCCTAGCCATCGGCGGGGCGGGCGACCCGTCCGCGCGCCTTATGACGCCTTCAGCACCCCGCGGTCGATCTGGTCCTGTTCGATGCTCTCGAACAGCGCGCGGAAGTTGCCTTCGCCGAAACCGTCGTCGCCCTTGCGCTGGATGAACTCGAAGAAGATCGGGCCGATCACGGTCTTGGAGAAGATCTGCAGGAGAATGCGGGTTTCGCCGCCATCCACCACGCCCTCGCCGTCGATCAGGATGCCGTGTTTGGCCAGCTTCTCGAGGGGCTCCTCATGCCCGACGACGCGGGTCGTCGACAGATCGTAATAGGCCATCGGCGGCTTCGGCATGAACTTGAGCCCCGCCTCGGCAATCGCGTCGGTGGCGGCGTAGATGTCGTCGGTGCCGACGGCGATGTGCTGGATCCCCTCGCCCTTGTAGCGCTTGAGGTATTCGACGATCTGGCCGGTCTCGCCCCGGTCCTCGTTGATCGGGATGCGGATGCGGCCGCAGGGGCTGGTCAGCGCGCGGGAGTGCAGGCCGGTGAACTTGCCCTCGATGTCGAAGAAGCGGATCTGGCGGAAGTTGAAAAGCTTGCCGTAGAAATCGAACCAGGTGTCCATGTTGCCACGATGGACGTTGTGGGTCAGGTGGTCGAGATAGTGGAAGCCCACCCCGCGCGGCTTCGCGGGCGCCACCCAGTCGAATTCGGCGTCATAGGGGTTTTCGGTGCCGTAGCGGTCGGTGAAATAGATCAGCGAGCCGCCGATGCCGACAATGGCGGGCAGGTCCAGCGCCCGGTCCTCGGCCAGATAGGGTTCCGCCCCGTTCGCCACCGCATGGGCGAAGGCGTGGGCCGCATCGGCCACGCGCCAGCCCATCGAGGGAGCGCAGGGGCCGTGTTCCTCGACGAAGCGGCGGGCGTGGCTGCCGGGCTCGTCGTTCAGGATGTAGGTGATGTCGCCCTGCTGCCAAAGCTCGATGGCCTTGCGCTTGTGGCGGGCAGTCAGGGCATAGCCCATGCGGGTGAAGAGCGCGCGCAACTCGTCGGGGTTGGGATGGGCGAATTCGACGAATTCGAACCCGTCGGTCCCCGCCGGGTTTTCGGCCGAGATCACGGCACGGGGGGCATTGTGGGGAAAGGGTCCCATGGTCTTCTCCTCCGGGTAAGGCTGGTCTGCTTCAGAATGCCACAGCCAGCCTGCCGAAGGCGCGCATGTTTTGGCTTATCTCGCCGCTCTCATGCGTCATTTTCTTGCCTTATGAGTAATATGCGCAAGGATGACGCATGATCGACGAAACCGATTCCCGCCTGCTCTCTGCCCTTCAGGCCAATGCCCAGATCACCGCACAGGAGCTGGGCGAGGTGCTGAACCTGTCCGCCAGCCAGGCCGCCCGCCGCCGTGCCCGGCTGGAGGCCGAGGGGCTGATCACCGGCTATGCGGCCCGGCTCTCGCCCGAGCGGCTGGGCCTGACGGTGCAGGCCTTCGTCCAGGTCCAGATGGCCGCCCATGCGCCGGAGACCGCCAAGTGCTTTCTGCGCCTGATCGCGACCCTGCCCGAGGTCGTGGCCTGCTGGACCCTGACGGGCGAGGCCGACTATCTGCTGCGGGTCTGGTGCGCCGACCTGCCCGCGCTGAATGACCTGATCCACCACCGGCTGCTGCCGAACCCTGCGGTCGCCCGGGTGCAAAGCCAGATCGTCATGGCCCAGCCGAAGCCCGACTCCGGCCTGCCGGTCTGAGCGCCCGGCGGGAACCGTTTGCCGTCCCGCGCCATTTCAGTCACGTCCACAATCCGATGCGAACCAGAAGGAGGAACGAGATGTCCTATGTCGATGGTTTCCTGATCCCGGTCTCGGACAGCCGCAAGGAAGAGTACCGCGCGCATGAAGAGAAATGGTGGCCCTCGTTCCGCGACAAGGGTGCGCAGTCGATGACCGTTTGCTGGGGTGACGATGTGCCCGCGGGCAAGCAGACCGACTTTCGCCGCGCGGTCGATCTGCAAGAGGGCGAGTCAGTCGTCCTCTGCTGGATGATCTGGCCGGACAAGGCGACACGCGACAAGGCCTATGCCGACATGATGGCCGATCCGAACATGGAGGGGGTGGAGATGCCCTTCGACGGCAAGCGGATGGTCTGGGGCGGCTTCCAACCGATCCTCGAGGTCTGACGCCCCTTCTGGCGCTTCCCCTTGCGCGCGGGTCAGGCTAGAACCCGCCGGGACCAAGGGGAATGCGCCATGCCGATGGAAAAGACCTTCAACGCCGCCGAGGCCGAGGCCCGGATCTCGAAGCTCTGGCTCGACGCCAAGGCGTTCAAGGCGGGGGCGAATGCCAAGCCCGGACGCCCGGCGTTTTCGGTGATGATCCCGCCACCGAACGTCACCGGCAGCCTGCACATGGGCCATGCGTTCAACAACACGCTGCAAGACATCCTGACCCGCTGGCACCGGATGCAGGGCGACGACACGCTCTGGCAACCGGGCACCGACCATGCCGGGATCGCCACGCAGATGGTGACGGAACGCGAAATGGCGAAGGAGGGCAACGCCACCCGCCGCGAGATGGGACGCGAGGCGTTCACGCTGAAAGTCTGGGAGCAGAAGCGGAAATCGCGCGGCACGATCATCGGCCAGCTGCAGCGGCTGGGGGCGTCGTGTGACTGGGACCGCGAGGCTTTCACCATGTCGGGCGCGCCCGGTGCCCCCGCGGGCGAGGAGGGCAACTTCCACGATGCGGTGATCAAGGTCTTCGTCGATCTCTACAACAAGGGGCTGATCTATCGCGGCAAGCGGCTGGTGAACTGGGACCCGCATTTCGAGACGGCGATCTCGGACCTGGAGGTGGAGAGCATCGAGGTGCCGGGGCATATGTGGCACTTCAAATACCCGCTGGCCGGGGGTGCGACCTACGAATATGTCGAGAAGGACGCCGAGGGGAACGTGACCTTCCGCGAGACGCGGGACTATATCTCCATCGCCACGACGCGTCCCGAGACGATGCTGGGCGACGGCGCGGTGGCGGTTCATCCATCGGATGAACGTTACGCGCCAATCGTCGGACATCTTTGCGAAATTCCGGTGGGGCCGAAGGAACACCGCCGGTTGATTCCGATCATCACCGACGAATATCCCGACCCGGCCTTTGGCTCGGGCGCGGTGAAGATCACCGGGGCGCATGACTTCAACGACTATGCGGTGGCCAAGCGCGCGGGCATCCCCTGCTACCGGCTGATGGACACCCGCGCGCAGATGCGCAGCGACGGGGCGCCCTATGCCGAGGCGGCGACAGTGGCGCAGCAGATGTCGCGGGCCTGGCTGGTGGCCAAGGGCTATGCGACGCCGGGCTTTGCCGAGCAGCCGTTCACGCTGTCCGAGGCGGAGGTCGATGCGCTGAACCTGGTGCCGGACGACCTGCGCGGGCTGGACCGCTACGAGGCGCGGAAGCGGGTGGTGGAGCAGATCACGGCGGAAGGGCTGGCGGTCACTTACCTCAACAAGTCCGTCGACAAGGAGACCGGGGCCGAGCATCTGGAGCGGCTCCCGTTTGTCGAGGCGAAGCCGATCATGCAGCCCTTCGGCGACCGGTCCAAGGTGGTGATCGAGCCGATGCTGACCGACCAGTGGTTCGTCGACACCGCGAAGATCGTGGACCCGGCGCTGGAGGCGGTGCGGACCGGCCGGACCAGGATCATCCCGCCGAGCGGGGAGAAGACCTATTATCACTGGCTGGAGAATATCGAGCCCTGGTGCATCTCTCGCCAGCTGTGGTGGGGGCATCAGATTCCGGTGTGGTATGGGCCAGCGGACAACCACCTAGAAGGACGGCGCAACGGATTTCCCGACGGAGACTTCACCGTTCCTTTCTGCGCGTCGACGTTTGAAGAAGCCGCTGAACTGGCAAAGAGACACTACAATGTAGCTCGGGCGGTTCAGGAGGATTTCACTCCGGGAAGTTCGTTCGGACATTACGGAGCCGACGAATACTGCGGTCAGCTGTCGGAGGGTAAGTCCGAGACCGATGCAGCCGACTTCGTATGGCTGCGCCGCGATCCCGACGTCCTCGACACATGGTTCTCCTCCGGTCTCTGGCCGATCGGGACGCTCGGCTGGCCGGAGCCCACGGAAGAACTGAAGAAATACTTCCCCACCTCGGTCCTTGTGACCGGGCAGGACATCCTCTTCTTCTGGGTCGCCCGGATGATGATGATGCAGCTGGCGGTGGTGGACGACATCCCCTTCCGCACCGTCTACCTGCACGGCCTCGTCCGCGACGCCAAGGGCAAGAAGATGTCGAAGTCCTTGGGCAACGTCATCGACCCGCTGGAGATCATCGACGAATACGGCGCCGATGCGCTGCGGTTTGCCAATGCGGCGATGGCCTCGCTGGGGGGGGTCCTGAAGCTGGATACGCAGCGGATTGCGGGGTATCGGAACTTTGGCACCAAGCTCTGGAACGCCTGCCGCTTTGCCGAGATGAACGGGGTCTGGGAGGGTCATGCGACCGGCCCCGCCCCCTTGCCCAAAGCCACCGCGAACCGCTGGATCATCGGCGAGACGGCGAAGACGCTGGCCGAGGTAAACGCGGCGCTGGAGGACTTCCGCTTCGATACCGCGGCGGATGCCCTCTACAAATTCGTCTGGGGCAAGGTCTGCGACTGGTATGTCGAATTCGCCAAGCCGCTGTTCGATGGCCCCGATGCCGCCGAGACGCGGGCGACGATGGCCTGGGTGCTGGACCAGTCGATGATCCTGCTGCATCCCTTCATGCCCTTCATCACCGAAGAGCTGTGGGGAACGACCGGCAAGCGGGAAAAGCTGCTGGTCCATACCGACTGGCCCGACCTGCCCGCATCGCTGATCGACCGGGCGGCGGAGGCGGAGATGTCCTTCGTCACCACGCTGATCGATGACATTCGTTCTGCCCGCGCGCAGGTGCATGTGCCGGTGGGGCTGAAGGCCGATCTGGTGGCGACCTCGCTCACCGACGAGGCGCGGCGGGCCTTCCAGCGCAACGAGGCGCTGATCAAGCGGCTGGCTCGGGTGGACACCATGACCGAAGACCCGGCGCCCAAGGGCAGCATCGCGGTGGCGGCGGAAGGGGCGGCCTTCGCGATTCCCCTTGCCGGGCTGATCGACGTCGCCGTGGAGAAATCCCGTCTGCAGAAGGGTCTGGACAAGCTGGCGAAAGAGATCGGCGGGCTGAAGGGGCGCCTCGACAACCCGAACTTCGTCAGATCCGCGCCGGAGGATGTGGTGATGGAGGCGACCTCGAACCTGGAGGCGCGGCAGGAGGAGGCATCGAAGATCAGGGAGGCCTTGGCCCGACTGGGGGACCTGGGATAGGTGCGGGGGTAGGGAAATCCGCCCCAAGCCTTTCCGGGGCTGATGCGTCAGACTGATGCCAACCCGGAAAGGACCCCGACATGCGCCTTCTCATTTCCGCCCTCGCCCTTCTTGCCTGCACCGCCACGGCGGCCCTGCCCCATTCCGAAGAGCCGCTGCCGCAGATCGTCCTGACGGGCGGCGAAGGGCAGATGGTCCCGGACAGCGGAGTTGTCCTGCTGCTGACGAAAATCGATGACCAACGCTGCCCGGCAGAGGTCGATTGCTACTGGGAAGGCATGATCCGCGCCGAGATCACGGTGACCCCGCCGAAGGGCGAACCGGTGCAGATCGTGTTGTGCAACCTGTGCGACGATGGCGAGCGCAGCGCCACGGTGGCGGGCCTGACGCTGACGCTGATGAGCCTTGCGCCGTCGATGGAGGAGTTGGCGAAATATGCCCGCCCGCCGCTGCTGACGGATTACGAGCTGACGGTGGCCTATCAGACCCTGCCTTGACCCTAGACGGGACGCCCCTTGCGCCGCCCGCCGCCGCGATCCACCTTTGTGCTGGAGGTGACGCATGTCCTGGCTGTCGCGGCTGGCGGAACGCCAGATCCAGAGGGCCCGGCTGAAGGGTCAGCTTCAGGGGCTGGAGGGCGAGGGCAAGCCCCTGCCCGACCGCCCGGGCGACGCCTTCGTCTCGCCGGGCGACGCAGTGGGCTTCCGGATCATGGCGCAGGCGGGTGTCTTGCCCGAGGAGATCGCGCTGAAGAAGCAGGCGGCGGCGCAGCGCGCTGTGCTGGCCGGGCTGACCGACGAGACCGAGCGAAAGGCCGCGATGGCCGAGCTTGCCCGGCTGGAGATGCTGCAGGCCATCGCCGAGGAAGCGCGCCGCACGTTCCTGCGCTGACCGGGCCGCGCAGAGCCAGAAGGCGCCGCAGACCGGCATATGCGCTGGGAAGCTTTTTCTGACCGGTAATGGTTTGGGGGGCCTCGCGGAATGGCCCGCAAGGCCCCCCTCCCCGAACCTCCCCCGAGGGGAGGGAGGCCCCAGCCGATCATGACACCGGGCCACGAAGGGATTGGCGCATTGCCGTCAGAAAAGGGGGCAGCCCGAAGACCGCCCCCTTCCGGTCACAGGATCATTCGATCATCGTGGTCGGCCGCGGCGTGCCAGCGGTTTCCGCAGGCAGGACCGGCAAGCTCACCTGCGGCATGGTGCCGGTGAGGCTGTTCAGGAAGGCCACGATCTGCGCGGTTTCCTCCGGCTTCAGGCTTTCGCCCAGCTGGCTTTCCGCCATGATCTCGACCGCGACGCTGAGGTCCCAGACCTTGCCCGAGTGGAAATAGGGCGCGGTCAATGCGATGTTGCGCAGGGGTGCAGCGCGGAAGACGTATTCGTCCGACGCGGTTTCCGTGACCTTGAAGCGGCCCTTGTCACCTTCGGGCAGAACTTCGGCACCGGGCTTCTCGACCAGACCGAAGGGATAGTAGCCGTGCCCGCCGACGTTCACGCCCGAATGGCAGCCGGAACAGCCCTTGTCCATGAAGAGCGCAAGGCCCGCCTTGGCGTCGGCGCTCAGGGCATTGTCGTCGCCGTTGAGATAGGCGTCGAAGGGGGCGGGCGTCAGCAGCGTCGCCTCGAAGGCCTCGATCGCCTTGGCCATGTTGTCGAAGCTTACCGGATCGGGCTGGTCGGGGAAGGAGGCGGTGAACCAGGTAACATAGTCGGGCATCGACTTGAGCGTGGTCACCACATTGTCGGGCGTGTTCGCCATTTCCACCCCCGCCTGCACCGGCCCCTTGGCCTGAGCGGCAAGGTCATCGGCCCGGCCATCCCAGAACTGCGCCTCGTTCAGGACGGCGTTCAGCGCTGTCGGCGCGTTGCGCGGCCCCTTCTGCCAGCCGTGGCCGACCGAGGTCTCCATGTTGTCGTCGCCGCCGGTGGTCAGGTTGTGGCAGGAATAGCAGGAGAAGACGCCGGAAGCCGAGAGCCGCGGATCGAAGAACAGCGCCTTGCCGAGGGCGATCTTTTCGGGCGTGACGATGTTGTCGTTCAGCGCCGGCAAGGTCGATGGCAGGGGCTTGAATTGCTCCACCGCCGCGTCGTGCAGGGCGTCGGCAGCAACAGGCCCGGCAAGGGCCGTCGTGACAGCAAGAACAAGGGTGAATGACCGCATGGCAACCTCCGTTTACGGGTCGAAAGGGCTATGACGCCATTTTCGCAGCTGCGGCATTTCCGGCCATGATTTAGATCAATTCTAATTCCATGGCGGTGCGGCAGGCGGTCGCAGAACGCCGGTCCCGCCGCTGCGCGGCCCCTTGCGAAGCCCTCCGGCGCGTGCCAGCTTTCGCGCATGAGCCGGTTCCTTACCCCCCACGCCGCTGAGCTGCCCTCCACCGTCCCCTTCACCGGGCCCGAGACGCTGGAGCGCCGGACCGGCGTTCCCTTCCGTGCGAGACTGGGGGCGAACGAGTCGCTTTTCGGCCCCTCGCCACAGGCGATCGCCGCGATGGAGCGGGCAGCGCGGGACGTCTGGATGTATGGCGACCCGGAGAACCATGACCTGAAGCAGGCACTTGCGGCGCATCATGGCGTGACGCCCGGCCATATCGCCGTGGGTCCGGGGATCGACGGGTTGCTGGGGCTGGTCTGCAGGTTGACGCTGGGGCCCGGAACGCCGGTGGTGACGAGCCTTGGCGCCTATCCGACATTCAACTTCCACGTCGCGGGCTACGGCGGGGTCCTGACCCGGGTGCCCTACAAGGGCGATCACGAAGACCCGGACGCGCTGGTTTCTACCGCCAGATCCACCGGCGCGCGGCTGATCTACCTGGCGAACCCGGACAACCCGATGGGCAGCCACCACCCCGCTTCGGTGATCGAGGGCATGGTCGCCACCCTGCCCGAGCAGAGCCTCTTGATCCTGGACGAAGCCTATGCCGACCTTGCCCCGCCGGGCACGGTTCCGGCCGTTCCGGCGGACCACCCGCAGGTGATCCGGATGCGGACCTTCTCGAAAGGGTACGGTCTGGCGGGGGCACGGGTGGGCTATGCGATCACCAACCCCGAGCTGGCTTTGGCCTTCGACAAGGTGCGCGACCATTTCGGAATGGGCCGGATTGCCCAGGCCGGGGCGCTGGCCGCGTTGCAGGATCAGGGCTGGCTGCGAAGCGTGCAGGACCGGACGGTCGCGGCGCGCACGCGGCTTTCGGCCATTGCCCTGGCAAACGGCTTGGCCCCCCTGCCCTCGGCCACCAACTTCGTGACCGTGGACTGCGGTCGGGATGGCGACCACGCGCGGAGGGTGCTGGCAGAGCTTGGGAGGCTTGGGGTCTTCGTCCGGATGCCGGGGGTCGCGCCGCTGGACCGCTGCATCCGCATCAGCCTGGGCGACGATGAGACGCTGGATATCCTTGAGGAAGCCCTGCCCCTGGCGCTGAAGGCCGCGGGCTGATCACTCGGCGGCGAGGTCGGATTTCGCCGGGCCGACCGCCGGGGCATTGCCGGGCATCGGCGCCTCGGCCGGGCCAAGGCGCGGGATGGTCGGGATGGGTTCCTGCAGCAGAAGCCGGGCGGTTCCGGGCGCCTCGACCGGCAGCGAGTCGATCGCGCGGCGGAAGACCAGCACGTTCTGGAAGGTGCTTTTCGTGCCGGTCAGGCCGACGCGTTCTTCGCAAGGCAGCGTATCGGCGCGGACATAGTCCCAACCCTCGGCGCCGAGCTGGTTCATCAGGCTGGTCAGCGCCAGCGCGAAGCGTTCCTCGGTGGTCTTGACGCCGCGGGCCTTCTCGCCCCGCTTCGGGGCGGGAATGACCTTGAACTCGAAACGCTGCATCGGGCTTCTCCCGTCCTGTTTGGCGGGATGCATAGGGGATTCCGGGACTTTGCGCAAATCACGCCGAGTTTTTCCGGCAGAACCGCGCCTGCGTTGCAACAGCCAGGGCCTTAAAGCCCCAGCTTCGCCGCGACCAGTGCGTTCACCGTGGCCGGGTTGGCCTTGCCGCCGGTGGCCTTGATGACCTGGCCGGTGAACCAGCCCGCGAGCTTGGGGTTGGCCTTGGCTTTCTCCACCTGCTCGGGGTTGGCGGAGATGATCTCGTCCACGGCCTTCTCGATGGCGCCGGTATCCGTGACCTGCTTCATGCCGCGCGCCTCGGCGATCTGCGCCGGGTCGCCGTCTTCGGTATAGACGATCTCGAACAGGTCCTTGGCCATCTTGCCGCTGATCGTGCCTGCGGCGATGAGGTCGATGATCCCGCCCAGCTGCGCGGCCGAGACCGGGCTTTCGGTGATGTCGTGGCCTTCCTTCTTCAGCCGCCCGAAAAGTTCATTGATAACCCAGTTCGCGGCCATCTTGCCGTCGCGGCCCTTGGCCACCTCGTCAAAATAGCGCGCCGCATCGAGTTCGGCAGTCAGGACGTTGGCGTCGTAGTCGGTGAGGCCGTAGTCGGCCATGAAGCGGGCCTTCTTGGCATCGGGCAGTTCCGGCATGGCGGCATGGATGCCATCGACCCAGGCCTGCTCGATCTCCAAGGGCAGGAGGTCGGGGTCGGGGAAATAGCGGTAGTCATGCGCCTCTTCCTTCGACCGCATCGACCGGGTCTCGTTCTTGTCGGGGTCGTAGAGGCGGGTTTCCTGCACGATGCTGCCGCCGTCCTCAAGGATGGCGATCTGGCGGCGGGCCTCATAGTCGATGGCGGCCTGGATGAAGCGCATCGAGTTCATGTTCTTGATCTCGCAACGCGTGCCGAGATGCGAGAAGTCCTGGGTCGCCTGATATTTCTCGTACTGGCCGGGGCGGCAGACGCTGACGTTCACGTCGGCGCGGAGGTTGCCGTTCTGCATGTTGCCATCGCAGGTGCCGAGGTAGCGCAGGATCTGGCGCAGCTTCGTCACATAGGCCGCGGCCTCCTCCGGCCCCCGGATGTCGGGGCGGGAGACGATCTCCATCAGCGCGACGCCGGTACGGTTGAAATCGACGAAGCTGAGGTTCGGGTCCATGTCGTGGATCGACTTGCCCGCATCCTGCTCCAGGTGGATGCGCTCGATCCTGACATGGCGCGCGACGCCGGGGGCCATTTCCACGATCACCTCGCCCTCGCCCACAATCGGATGATAGAGCTGGGAAATCTGGTAGCCCTGCGGCAGGTCGGGGTAGAAATAGTTCTTGCGGTCGAAGGCCGAGGTCAGGTTGATCTGCGCCTTCAGCCCCAGCCCGGTGCGCACCGCCTGTTCCACGCAGAATTCGTTGATCACCGGCAACATCCCCGGCATCGCGGCATCGACGAAAGCGACGTTGGAATTGGGCTCGGCCCCGAAGGTGGTGGAGGCGCCGGAGAAGAGCTTGGCATTGGAGGAGACCTGCGCATGGATTTCCATGCCGATGACCAGCTCCCAATCCTGCTTCGCCCCGGCGATCACCTTGGGCGCGGGCGCGATATAGGTCAGGTCGAGCATGGGTGCCTCCGAAAGCGGTCTTGCGGCCGGGTTTAGGCCGCAAGGCGCGACAGGGCAAGGGGGCGGGGCAAGAGGAGGCGTCAGGTCCGTCGCACCAGGGTGCCAAGGCCCTCGCCCCGCCGCACGATCCGCGCGCCCCGCTTCAGCGCGGGACCGAAGACCTCGGCCATGGCGAAGGCCAGGCTTTCGGAGGACCGGGTCCAGCAATCCATCTGGATTTCGCGCAGCCGGTTCCAGAGCACATCCGAGAGCGCGGCACGCGTCTTGGTCAGCTGCCAGGCGGCATCGGCGCCGTCCTTGCGGAAGTCCATCGCCATGCCCGACAGAAGGTTCGCCGCCTGGTTCGCGCGGTGCTGGCAACCAGTGACGATCTGGTAGTCGTGCAGCGCCTCCAGGAAGAGCTCCAGATCCACGGTCGGCGACAGGTCGCCCAGCGCCTCGGCGGCGGCGATGTGGAACACGGCGTAAGAGGCCTTGGCGGTGACGCCATCGGTCAGGCGGACGGAACGGCGGGCCTCGCGCTCAAAGGCGGAAAGCGAGCCGTACCAGCCGGGCAGCATGTTCACGGAATGGGCGGCGTGGGCGGCGGCATCCTCGGGGTCGAGGTCGACCCAGTCCTCATACCATTCGCGTGCGACCGCGCCGCCATCCTCGATCCCCGGGACCAGGCCGTAGCGGGTTGCGGCGAGCAGCGGCGACATCTCCTCGATCGGGTCGAAAAGAGTGACGAGGGTTTCGGCGCGTTCGAAATGCACCGCGCCTTCCGACCAGACCTCGCGCGACAGCTGCCCCTGCGGCGCGGCCTTGCGCCGGGCATTGGCGAAATCGACATGGGCCTGGGCCACGATCTGCGCGGCGCAATAGTCGTCGGGGTTGCGGTCGTAGATGCCTTCCAGCGCCTCGATCTCGGCCGAGGCGGTGGTCCAGTCCTTTCGCGAGAGCGCGGCGGCCAGGCCTGCGCGCATCCCCTCGCCGATCAGCGGCGCGACGCGGTGCCCGCCCGAGGCCATCACCCGCTCCTGGTCGGTATAGCGCAAAGCCTCCAGCAGATCGGCCCATTCCCCGGCGGCGGCCATCGCGGCATGGTCGTCGCGGATGCACTGCCATTCGGTCTTTTCCGCCCCGAGCCGCATCACCGGCACGTCGAGCCGCCCCAGCACCTGGTCGACGGTCAGGCCATCCAGAAGCTCGGCCCCCTGACCGCGCGCCGACCGCAGCAGGGTGGCGTCTTCTTGCTGACTGCGGCCCGCGCGGGTTTTCACGTGCATCAGTGACGGTGTAACTAGCATCCGATCGCCCTCCGGGCAGTTTCTGACTGCCACGGTCGAACCCTGACCTTTGATCAGGGCGAAAAAAGGGAAATGCAGTGAATTTCGGGTGACGACGACATGCCTAACCGCGTGATTTTGGGAATGTTTGCAGCGGCTTCGCTTGCCGCCTGCGTGAATACCGGCTCCCAGGACAGCATGTCCTTCGTGGCGCCACCGATGCAATGGGACCACCATCCCGAGGGCGTGGAGTGGACCGAATCAACCTTGGTGGCGGTGTCAACCAAGGATCCGCAGCTGTCCGAGCGCATTCCCGCCGACATCGAAATCTGGTGTCCGGGCTATTCAGAAGCCAAGGTCGAAGAGCGCCGCGCCTTCTGGACCGGGCTCCTCTCGGCAGTCGCGCGATACGAAAGCACCTGGAACGAAAAGGCCTCGGGCGGCGGTGGGCGCTGGATCGGGCTGATGCAGATCGACCCCCGCTCGGCGGCAAGCTACGGCTGCGAGGCGACCTCGGCCGGCGCGCTGAAGGACGGCGAGGCCAATCTGGAATGCGCGGTCGAGATCATGTCGCGCCAGGTCGCCAAGGATGGCCTCGTGGCCGGGGGCGGCGACCGGGGGATCGGTCGCGACTGGGCGCCGCTTCGCAGCAGCGAGAAGCGGGCGGCGATGGCGGCCTGGACCCGGGCGCAGCCCTATTGCCGGGCGGCCTGAAGCCGGTCAGCTGATCCGGTAGAGCGCGGCAATCTCGTTCAGCGCCTCGCGCTGGCGGGTCGAGACCACGCCATCACGCCCTGCCGCCGCCACATCCTTCAGGACCGCCATCAAGGGCTGGAAGCTGTCGGCCCCCCGCAGCTTGTACAGCCTGCGCGCCATGCGGCTCAGCCCCGGTTGCGCGCCCCCGCATTCGCCCACCAGCCAGCGACCCAGGATAAGCGCCTCTTCCGCCCGGCTCGTGCTTTGGCCGAGGTGCCTTTGCAGGCTGACCACCAGCTGGTCGTGCTGTTCCGAGGACGGCAAGCCGCCAAGTTCCAGGAACGCGATCCCCGCGCCGGCTATGGCGACATCAGGGTCTTCCAGGGCTTCGACCGGATGGACATTGGCCCGCCGGCGAAAGCCGAAGCGACGGGCCGCCGACATGACGTCCTGCGCGACGCCGGTCAGCTCGCGCGCGGCATCGGCGGCAGTTCTGGCCCTTTGCATCCAGAAATAGGCGCCGATCACGATCCCGATCAGGGCAACGACATAAGGCATACCATTTCTCCACCACCAGGTTCCACATCGGCCCACGGAGCCGGTGCAGAGTCAACGCCGATCTAGCCCGCCGCGAGCATCCGTTCGACCATCTCTCGCAGGTCGCCCGAGAGGCCGGACGCGGCGAGCATCCGGTCCAGTTCGGCCTTCGCCAGCCTGCGCCGGGCCGCGTCATAGCGCGGCCAGGTCTCGAAGGCGGTCGACATGCGCGAGGCGGTCTGCGGGTTCAGCGGATCGAGCTTCAGCAGCCAGTCGGCGACCAGCTTGTAGCCCGCGCCGGAACGGTGGTGGAAACCCGGATGGTTCGCCGCAAGCGCACCGATCACCGTGCGGAAGCGGTTGGGGTTCTTCCAGTCGAAGCCCGGCGTCTGGATCAGGCGGGCGGTCAGCGCGGCAGCTTCACCCGGTTCGGCCGTGGCGATCTGCAGGGCATACCACTTGTCCATGACATTGGCGTCGCGGCCCCAGCGGGCGGCGAAGGCTGTCAGTTCCCTCTCGCCCTGATGCACGTCCAGAAGCGCCGCCAAGGCGCCGATCTCTTCGGTCATGCTGCGCGCGCGGGCGAAGGCCGAGGCGGCAAGCTTGCCGCCATCGCGCCGGGTGAGAAGTTGCAAAACGGCGATCTTCAGCGCCCGGCGCCCGGCCTGCGCGGCCGAGGGCGAGAAAGGCGCGTTATCGTCCAGCTCCTTGTAAAGACGATGCAATCCCTCGCCCAGGCGGATCGCCAGGGCGCCTGCCATCTCGCGCCGGGCGGCGTGGATCTTGGCGGGATCCGGGATGCGGCCCATGGCGTGGATGGTCTGGGCAAGGTCGTCCTCGCCCGGCAGCCGCAGGCAGAGCGCGCGGAAGGCAGGGTCGAGCGTGTCGTCGAAGGTGACGGCGGCAACCGCGTCCAGCCAGTCCGACCGGACCGGCGTGCCCTTCAGCACCATCTCGGCCATCACCTCTTTCGCCAGCGCCCGGCCCGCCTCCCATTTGTTGAAGGGGTCGGTGTCATGGGCCAGAAGGAAGGCGCGTTCGCCGGGGGCGGGTTTGCGGTCGAGCACCACGGGGGCCGAGAAGCCGCGCAGGATGGACGGGACCGGCTTCGCCGCCAGCCCTTCGAAGCGGAAGCTCTGCTTCGCCCGCGTCATCTCCAGCATGATCGTCGGCACGATCTCGTCGCCGTTCGGATTGAGGAGTCCGACCTTGATCGGGATCACCTTCGGCTGCTTTTCCGGCTGGCCGGGGGTGGGCGGGTTCACTTGCGTGAAGCTCAAGGTGTAGACACCATCGTCCCATGTGTCGGTGACCTTCAGACGCGGGGTGCCGGCCTCGGAATACCAGAGCTTGAACTGCGACAGGTCGCGGTCGGTCGCATCCTCGAAGACCTTGAGCCAGTCCTCGATCGTGGCGGCATCGCCGTCGTGGCGGTCGAAGTAGAGGTCGAGCGCGCGTTTGTAGCCGGTGTCGCCGACCAGCGACTTCAGCATCCCGATGACCTCGGCGCCCTTCTCGTAGACCGTGGCGGTGTAGAAGTTGTTGATCTCGACGAAGCTTTCCGGGCGCACCTGATGCGCCAGCGGCCCGGCATCCTCGCGGAACTGGCGGGCGCGAAGGGCCACCACATCCTCGATCCGGCGCACGGCGGCCGAGCGCATGTCGCCGGAAAACTGGTGGTCGCGGAAGACGGTCAGGCCCTCTTTCAGGCACAGCTGGAACCAGTCGCGGCAGGTGATGCGGTTGCCGGTCCAGTTATGGAAATACTCATGCGCGATGATCGCCTCGATCCGGGCGTAGTCGTCATCCGTGGCGGTTTCGGGGCTCGCCAGCACATAGCGCGAGTTGAAGATGTTCAGCCCCTTGTTCTCCATCGCGCCCATGTTGAAATCATCGACCGCGACGATGTTGAACACGTCCAGATCGTATTCCCGACCGTAGACCTGTTCATCCCAGCGCATCGAGCGGATCAGGCTGTCCATCGCATAGGCGCAGCGGTCCTCGTCGCCGGGGCGGACCCAGATGTTCAGCGCGACCTTGCGGCCCGAGGCGGTGGTGAAATCGGCGGAATGGGCGCGCAGATCGCCTGCGACCAGCGCGAACAGATAGGCGGGTTTCGGCCAGGGGTCATCCCATTCGGCCCAGCCTTCGCCGCTGGCGGTGGGGTTGCCGTTCGACAAAAGGACCGGAAGATCGGATTCGATCCGCACCTTGAAGCGCGACATCACATCGGGGCGGTCCGGATACCAGGTGATCTTGCGGAAGCCCTCGGCCTCGCACTGGGTGCAATACATGCCCTTGGACATGTAGAGGCCTTCGAGCGCGGTGTTGGCATCGGGCGCGATCTCGACCTCGGTTTCCAGCGTGAAGGGGCCGTCGGGCAGGTCCTTTGCCGGAAGGGTCAAGGATTGGCTGTCGATCTGCGGCGCGACCGGCTTGCCATCGACTGTGCAAGACAGGTGCTTCATCCCCTCGCCGTCCAGCCTCAGGTCGTTCCGCCCGGGCCGTTCGGGGTTCGGGCGCAGGGCCAGCCGGGCGATGACCCGTGTTGCGCCGGGGGCGAGGCGGAAGGTCAGGTCCACGCTGTCGACGATGTGGCTGTAGGGCTGGTAGTCGGCGAGGTAGACGGTCTTCTGCTCGGTCATTGCAAGCTCCCTTTCCGTCCGAAGCTACGGCCCTTCGCCGCGGACGCAAGGGGGACCGTGCCGGTCGTTTGCGGGTTTACGAATCTGCGGCGGCGGATACATCTGTGTTCCATGAATGTTCTTGTCTGGTTCCGGCGCGATCTGCGCGTCCACGACCATCCGGCGCTGACCCTGGCGGCAGGGATCGGGCCGGTGCTGCCGGTCTATGTGGTGGATCCGGAACTGTGGTCGCAACCCGATACCTCAGCCCGGCAATGGGCGTTCGTGGCGGAAAGCCTTGCGGGCCTGCGCGAGGATCTGGCGGGGCTTGGCGCGCCGCTGGTGCTGCGGGTCGGCGATGCGTTGCAGGTGCTGGCGGGGCTTTGCCGGCGGCATGGGATTTCAAGGATCGTCAGCCATGAAGAGCCCGGGACATCATGGACCCAGGCCCGCGACCGACGGGTTGCCGCCTGGGCCAGTGATGCAGGGATCTCCTGGACCGAGCTGCCGCAGCCCGGCGCGGGATGCGCGGCCTGCCCTGCCCTGCCCGCCCCGGCGCTGCGCGGCATCGCGGGGGCGGAACCGGGTCTCATCCCCTCGGCCCGCGCCTTGCGGCTGGCGGCGGACCCCTGCCCGCACCGCCAGCTCGGGGGCCGCGCGCGGGGGCTGGAACTGCTGGACAGCTTCCTGACCCAGCGGGGTGAGTCTTATCGGACGGCGCAAGCCTCCCCCCTCGCCACGGAACGCGCCTCGTCCCGCCTGTCGCCGCATCTGGCCCATGGCACCCTGTCGCTGCGCGAGGTGATGCAGGCGACCGCCGCGCGGCAGGCCGCGCGACCCGGCAGGCGCTGGGGCGGGTCGCTGGCCCGCTTCCAGACCAGCCTCGCCGCGCGGGAGAGGGGCATTGCGGCCCCGAACGCGGAAAGGGCCGACCCTTTCACCCTCGCCCACGCGCAACCCGATCCGTTCGATCCCGCCCGGCTGGCGGCCTGGTCGAATGGCGAGACCGGCCTGCCCTTTCTCGACGCCTGCCTGCGCTATCTGCGGGCGACGGGCTGGCTGAACGCGCGGCTGCGGGCGATGCTGGTCTCTGTTGCCTGCGGACCCCTGTCGCTGGAGGAGCAGGCCGTGGGGGCACATCTGGCGCGGATGTTCACCGATTATGACCCTGCGCTCCACTGGCCGCAGGTGCAGGCCGGGGCTTTAGGCAGCTCGCCCAGGCTGTGGAACCCGGTGCGCCTTGGGCGGGAACTGGACCCGGAGGGCGCCTTCACAAGGGCCTGGCTGCCGGAACTGGCTCCGGTGCCGGACGCCCTTCTGCACGACCCCTGGCGCTGGCCCGAGGCGCGACGGCGGCTGGCGCACCGTTACCCGGAGCCCGTCGTCGACCTTCAGTCCGCCGAGCGGGAGGCCCGCGCGCGGCTGCGGCAGGCCCGCCTGTCGGCAGGCTTTGCGGAAAGGCCGGGCGGGCTCGTCCGCCGGTCGGGCACCCGGCGGCACCCGAGCGGACAACTCTCCCTGCCCCTCTGATCCGCTTGACGCACAGCGCGCGGCGCCCTTACTATACGATCATTCAACAAGGATGTCCCGATGCCCCGCGACCCCCGCTACGACATCCTGTTCGAGCCCGTGCGCATCGGCCCGGTGACCGCCCCGAACCGCTTTTACCAGACCCCGCATGCCACCGGCTTCGGCTGGCAGCGCCCGCAGTCCGGGGCGGCCCTGCGCGGGGTGAAGGCGGAAGGCGGCTGGGGTGTCGTCTGCACCGAATATTGCTCGATCCACCCGTCCTCGGATGACAGCCCGCATGCCTTCCTGACGCTCTGGGACGACGAGGACATCGCACCCTTGGCCCTGACTGCCGAGGCCATCCACGCCCACGGGTCGCTTGCCGGGATCGAGCTGTGGCACGGCGGCGGCCATGCCGCGAACCGGATGACCCGGGTGCCGGGGATCGCGCCGGATGTGCAGCCCGCGCTTTACCACCTGCCTGCGACGGCCCGGGCGATGGACCTGTCGGACATTCGCACCTTCCGGGGCTGGCAACGCGACGCGGCGGTGCGGGCGAAGCGGGCGGGGTTCGACATCGTCTATGTCTATGCCGGGCACGACTACCTGCCCTTCCAGTTCCTGTCGCGCCGCACCAACCACCGGGGCGATGCCTATGGCGGGTCGCTGGAGAACCGCGTGCGGCTTCTGCGCGAGATGATCGAGGATACCAAGGACGCGGTCGGCGACGCTTGCGCCGTGGCAGTGCGGCTGGCGGTGGACGAGTTGCATGGTCCGGAAGGGATCACCTCAGCGGGCGAAGGGCGCGAGATCATCGCCATGCTGGCGGAACTGCCGGACCTTTGGGACGTGAATGTCGCGGGCGCCCTGGGCAATGACTCGCGGTCGGCCCGGTTCTCGGCGGAGGGGTTCCAGGAAGAGAACGTCGCCTTCGTGAAGGAGCTGACGACGAAGCCGGTGGTGTCGGTCGGCCGCTTCACCTCGCCCGACCAGATGGTGTCCCAGATCCGGCGCGGGGTGCAGGACTTCATCGGCGCGGCGCGGCCCTCGATCGCCGATCCGTTCCTGCCCGCGAAGATCCGCGAAGGGCGTGAGGACGAGATCCGCGAATGCATCGGCTGCAACATCTGCCGGGCGGCGAACAACGAGGCGGTGGGCCTGCGCTGCACGCAGAATCCGACGATGGGCGAGGAATGGCGTCGCGGCTGGCATCCGGAGCGGATCGCCGTGTATCCGAAACAGGAAAAGGCGCTGGTGATCGGCGGCGGCCCGGCGGGGCTGGAGGCGGCGCTGACCCTGGGCCGGAGGGGGCTGGAGGTGACGCTGGCCGAGGCGGGGCAGAGCTTCGGCGGGCGGCTCTTGCACGAGGCCACCCTTCCCGGCTTGCAGACCTGGATGCGGGTGCGCGACTGGCGGCTGCACATGATCGGGAAGCTGCCGAACGTCTCGCTGTTCCCGGCCAGCCGGATGGGTGCGTCGGATGTGGCGGAGTTCGGGGCGGATCATGTGGTGCTCGCGACCGGGTCACGCTGGCGGCGGGACGGGGTGGGCGTCTATGCGATCCGGGCGGGGGAGTTCCCGCTGGCCCTGACGCCGGAGGATGTTTTCGCAGGGGCGGCGGTCGCGGGGCCGGTGGTGGTCTATGACGACGAGCATTATGTCATGGGCGGCGCGCTGGCCGAGAAGCTGGCGGCCCAGGGGCATGAGGTTCACTATGTGACCACGGCCCCGGTCGCCTCTTCCTGGACGGTGATGACCAACGAGCAGGACTTCCTGCAAGCCCGGCTGATCGAGGCCGGGGTGGCGATCCACCCGCTCAAGGCCTTGAAGTCGCAGGGAAACGGGGCCGTCACCCTGACCTGCGTCTATGCCGGCCGCGAGGAAGCTCTGCCCTGCGGCACGCTGGTCCTCTGCACCGGGCGGCTGCCCGACGGCGCGCTGCGGGACGACCTGAGCGCGCAAGGCATTGCCGCCACCCGGATTGGCGACTGCCTCGCGCCCTCTTCCATCGCCGATGCGGTCCATTCCGCCCACCGCCACGCCCGCCTCTTGGGCGAGCCAGACCTGCCCCCGCGCCGAGAGCGCGCGCCCGAAAGGAGCCTCTGATGCGCCAGCGCCGCCCGGCCAGAAGCCCGAACGCCATCCCCCAGCGCCCGTTCGGCCAGGTGCCGCGGCTCTATGATCCGATCCGCGTCCTCAGCGACGACCAGGTGGAGGCGATCCATCGGGCGGCGCTGACGCTGCTGGCGACGCAGGGGATGCGCGTGTTGAACGGTACCGCGCTGGATCATTTCCGCCGCGCCGGGGCCAAGATCGACGGGCAGATGGTCTACCCCGACCCCGGCCTGATCGAGGAACGGCTGGCCACCGTCCCCCGGACCTTTACCATCGCCGCGCGGAACCGCGCCAAGGACCTGCGCTTCGGGGCCAACGACATGGTATTCTCCAGCGTCGGCGGGCCCGCTTATGTGATGGACCTCGACCGGGGCCGCCGGGATGGCACCTTGCAGGACATGCAGGATTTCCTGCGCCTGTGCCAAAGCCTGAACGTGATCCAGCAGGAATCCGGCGGGCCGCTGGAGCCGATGGACCTGCC
>NZ_DAIQAT010000015.1:0-43609 GCF_036781545.1 Tabrizicola sp. | reverse complement strand
GCGCGGATCGTCGATGACAAGCTGGACTTCCAGCTTGCGGCGCTGGCCGCACAGAAGGAGGCGCTGGCGGCGCAGCTGGCCAATGCCGGGGCCGATCTGAAGCGTGGCGAGGACCTGTTGAAGAACGGCGTCACCACGACCCAGCGGGTCGATGCGCTGCGGACGCAGGTGGATGTGCTGACCGGCCAGATCGCGGCGCTGGCGGCTCAGGCCGAGGTGATCGCGCAGCAAGCCAAGGAGGGCGTGGTGCTGGCCCCGGTCGCGGGGCGGGTGCTGGACGTGCCGGTGGCGAAGGGCGCGGTGGTGATGCCGGGCGAGGGTGTCGCGGTCATCGGCGGCGGCGGGACCTATCTGCGGATCTCGGTGCCGGAGCGCCATGCGGGTGCCCTGAAGACGGGCGATGCGATTGAGGTTTCGGGCGTGGAAGGCGACCTTCAGGGGAAGCTGGCCCGGGTCTATCCGCTGATCGAGGGCGGCCGGGTGGTCGCCGATGTCGAGATTGCGGGGCTGCCCGACACCTTCGTCGGCGCGCGGATGCTGGTGCGTCTGCCGGTCGGAGAGCGTGAGGCGCTTCTGGTGCCGAAGGCCGATCTGGTGACGCGCGAAGGACTGGATTTCATCGGCGTGCAGCGGGCGGACGGCGTGGGGCTGCGGTCCATCGTGCCGGGCGCGGTGCAACTGGTGGACGGGGTCGAGATGGTCGAGGTGATCAGCGGCCTGTCGGCGGGCGATGTGGTGCTGCCCGCCTTAGAGGTGACTGCCGAGGTGGGCCATGAGTGACAGGCATCCGCTGGGCATCGCCGGGGGGCTGACAAAGGCCTTCATCGGCTCGGCGCTGACGCCCCTGTTCATCCTTGCCGCGCTGGCGGCGGGGCTGGTCGCGCTGGTCAGCCTGCCGCGCGAGGAGGAGCCGCAGATTTCGGTGCCGATGGTGGACATCCATGTCCAGGCGCCGGGGCTGAAGGCCGAGGATGCGGTCAAGCTGGTGACAGAGCCGCTGGAGGCCATCGTCAAGGGGATCAACGATGTCGAGCATGTCTACTCCTCGACCCGCGACGATGCGGCGATGGTCACGGCGCGGTTCGAGGTCGGCACCCGGGTCGAGGATGCGATCCTGCGGGTGCATGACAAGCTGCGGGCGAATATCGACCGGATTCCGGTGGGGATCCCGGAGCCGCTGGTCGTGGGCCGGGGGATCGACGATGTGGCGATCCTGACGCTGACGCTGTCGGGCGAGGGGGTGACGGCCAATGACCTGACACGGATTGCGCGCACCCTGCAGACCGAGGTGGCGAAGACCGCGGATGTGGGCCTGACCTATCTGGTCGGCGATGCGCAGGACGCGATCCGCATCGAGCCGGACCCCGACCGGCTGGCCTTGTATGGCGTGACCCTGCAACAGCTGACGGGGAAGGTGGCACAGGCGAACCGGGTGCTGAACACCGGCAAGCTGCGCGACAAGGGCCAGATGGTGGATCTGGTGGCGGGGGAGACGCTGACCGCTCCGGCGGAGGTGGCGAACCTGCTGATCACCACGCGGGACGGGCGGCCGGTCTATGTCTCGGACGTGGCGCGGGTGCGCTATGTCGAGAACACGCGCGATACGCTCGTCTCGCACCGGGCGAAGGGCGGGGCGGCTGGCCCGGCGGTGACGCTGGCGATCGCCAAGCGGGCCGGGGCCAATGCGGTGGTGGTGGCCGAGGCGGTTCTGCACCGGGTGGAGGCGCTGGAGCCAAGGCTGATCCCCGCAGGCGTGACGGTGACGGTCACGCGCGACTATGGCGAGACGGCGAACGAGAAGGCGAACGAGCTGCTGTTCCACCTGGGGCTGGCGACGGTGTCGATCATCGCGCTGGTCTGGCTGGCGATCGGCTGGCGCGAGTCGATGGTGGTGGCGATCGTGATCCCGGTGACGATCCTGCTGACGCTGTTTGCCGCCTGGGTGATGGGCTTCACGCTGAACCGGGTGTCGCTCTTCGCGCTGATCTTCTCCATCGGTATCCTGGTCGACGACGCCATCGTGGTGATCGAGAACATCGACCGGCACTGGGGGCTGGACCGCAAGCGGTCACGCGTGGAGGCGGCGATTGCGGCGGTGGCGGAGGTGGGGAACCCGACCATCGTGGCGACGCTGACGGTGGTGGTGGCGCTGTTGCCGATGCTGTTCGTGAGCGGGCTGATGGGGCCCTACATGTCGCCCATTCCGGCCAATGCTTCGGCGGCGATGATCTTTTCCTTTTTCGTGGCGGTGATCATCACGCCCTGGCTGATGGTCAAGATCGCCGGCCGGGCCGGGGGGCAGGGCCATGGCGAGGGCGGGCATCACGGCGGCTGGCTGGCGCGGGCCTATGCGGCGGTGGCGCGGCCGGTGCTGGCGACGAAGCGGCGCAGCCTGGGCTTCCTGCTGGTCACGGCGGCGCTGTCCTTCGGGTCGCTGGGGCTGCTGTATACCCGCGACGTGACGGTGAAGCTTCTGCCCTTCGACAACAAGTCGGAGCTATCGGTGGTGATCGACCTGCCGGAAGGGTCCTCGGTGGAAGCGACGGACCGGGTGGCGCGGGATGTGGCGGATGTGGTGCTGGGTCTGCCCGAGGTGACGAGCGTGCAGACCTATGCCGGGACTCCGGCGCCGTTCAATTTCAACGGGTTGGTGCGGCATTATTACATCCGGAACGAGCCGCAGCTGGGCGAGGTGGCGATCAATCTGGCGGGCAAGGCCGACCGGGAGCGGGAGAGTCATGCGATCGCGCTGGACCTGCGGCAGCGGCTGGCCTCGCTTTCAGTGCCGGAGGGGACGGTTCTGAAGGTGGTGGAGCCGCCGCCGGGGCCGCCGGTGATTTCCACCCTGCTGGCCGAGGTCTACGGGCCGGATGCGAAGACGCGGCGGGCGGCGGCGGGGATGATCCGTCAGGCGTTCCAGGCGGTGCCGTTCATTGTGGACGTGGACGACAGTTTCGGGGTGCAGGCGCGGCGGCTGCGGGCGACGATCTCGACCGACGATCTGGAGTTCTATGGCGTGCAGGAAGCCGACGTGTTCGACACGCTGGCGGCTTTGAACGGGGGACAGACGGTCGGCTATTCGCACCGGGGCGAGGGGCGGCTGCCGATCCCGTTGGTGGTGGGGCGCGACAAGGCGGACCGGGTGCTGGACGAACGCTTCCTGACCACGCCGATCCCGGCCAATGCCCTGCCGGGCGCGCGGGGGGTGGTGGAGCTGGGCGATGTGGTGCGGGTCGGGGAGGAAGCGGCGAGCTTCCCGGTCTTCCGCCACAACGGCCGCGATGCCGAGATGGTGACGGCGGAGCTGGCGGGGGATTTCGAGGCGCCGCTTTACGGGATGCTGGCGGTGGCCGACCGGATCGAGGCGATGGACTGGCCCGAGGGATCGAGGCCGGAGATCGCGCTGCATGGGCAGCCGGAGGACGAGAGCCGGGTCACGCTGTTGTGGGACGGCGAGTGGGAAGTGACCTTCGTCACCTTCCGCGACATGGGGGCGGCCTTCGGGGTGGCGCTGCTGGGGATCTACATCCTGGTCGTGGCGCAGTTCGGGTCGTTCAAGCTGCCCCTGGTGATCCTGACGCCGATCCCGCTGACCTTCCTGGGGATCATGGCCGGGCATTGGCTGTTCGGGGCGCCGTTCTCGGCGACCTCGATGATCGGCTTCATCGCGCTGGCGGGGATCATCGTGCGGAACTCGATCCTGCTGGTCGATTTCATCCGCCACGGCGGCGGGGTGACGGTCGACCTGCTGATCGAGGCGGGGGCGATCCGGTTCAAGCCGATCCTGCTTACCGCCATCGCCGCCATGATCGGCGCGGTGGTGATCCTGGCGGACCCGATCTTCCAGGGGCTCGCGATTTCCCTGCTGTTCGGTCTGCTGAGTTCCACGCTGCTGACCGTGCTTGTCATCCCGGCGATCTATCGCGTGTTCCGGACTGAATCCGGAAGCACGGGGCCGGACGCCACTGCCTGATCAGAAGGAGGAGACTGAAATGGCACATGTCGTTGTTCTGGGGGCCGGGTTGGGCGGCGCCATCATGGCTTACGAGTTGAAGGACCAGTTGCGTCCCGAGGACAAGGTGACGGTCGTCACCAAGGATCCGGCCTATCACTTCGTCCCTTCGAACCCCTGGATCGCCGTGGGCTGGCGCGACCGGGCCGACATCACGGTGGACCTGGCGCCGACCATGGCGAAGAAGGGGATCGGGTTCATCCCGGTTGCCGCCGAGAAGCTGGTGCCGGAGGAGAACCGGATCGCGTTGGCGGACGGGAAGTCGGTCAGCTACGATTATCTGGTGATCGCCACCGGGCCGGAGCTGGCCTTCGACGAGGTGCCGGGTCTGGGGCCGCATGGCGGTTTCACCCAGTCGGTCTGCCATATCGATCATGCCGAGGCGGCGAAATCGGTCTTCGAGAAACTGGTGGCGAACCCGGGGCCGGTGGTCATCGGCGCGGCGCAGGGGGCGAGCTGCTTCGGCCCCGCCTATGAGTTCCTGTTCATCCTGGAGACCGCGCTGCGGCGGGCCAAGGTGCGCGACCGGGTGCCGATGACCTTCGTCACGCCGGAGCCCTATATCGGACATCTGGGGCTGGACGGGGTGGGCGACACCAAGGGCCTTCTGGAATCCCAGATGCGCGAGAAGCACATCAAGTGGATGACCAATACCCGTGTGACGCGGGTGGAGGACGGCCATATGTTCGTTGAGGAAATCAACGACGATGGCAGTGTGAAGGCCGAGCGCGACCTGCCTTTCGCCTTCTCGATGATGTTGCCCGCCTTCCGGGGGATCAAGCCGGTCTCGGGGATCGAGGGGCTGAGCAATCCGCGCGGCTTCACCATCGTCGACAAGCACCAGCAGAACCCGAAATTCCCGAACATCTTCGCGGTCGGCGTCTGCGTGGCGATCCCGCCGATGGGGCCGACCCCGGTGCCCTGCGGCGTGCCGAAGACCGGGTTCATGATCGAGAGCATGGTCACGGCCACGGCGCACAACATCGGCAACATCGTCCGCGGCAAGGCGCCGGACAGCGTGGGGTCATGGAACGCGGTCTGCCTGGCGGATTTCGGCGACGGGGGCATCGCCTTCGTGGCCCAGCCGCAGATTCCGCCGCGCAACGTCAACTGGTCGTCGTCGGGCAAATGGGTGCACCTGGCGAAGGCGGGGTTCGAGAAATACTTCCTGCGCAAGCTGAGGAAGGGCCAGTCGGAACCCTTCTACGAACACCTCGCGCTGAAGGCGCTGGGGATCGACAAACTCAAGGAAACCACGAAAGGATAAGATATGTCGATTGACAAGGCAGTTCTGCGGTTCGCCGGGGTCATGGTCCTTCTCAGCGTCGTGCTGACGGTCTATGTCTCGCCGCTCTTCGTCTGGTTCACCGTCTTCGTCGGGTTGAACCTGTTGCAGTCGTCCTTTACCGGCTTCTGCCCGGCGGCGATGGTGTTCCGGGCGATGGGCGTGAAGAAGGGCTGCGCCTTCGAATAGGGGTGGGTGATGGCAGAGATTCTGGAAGGCTTCGGCGGCACGCCGGAACAGGCTGCGAAGGCGGTGGCGCTGTTGAAGTCGCTGTCGCACGAGGGGCGGTTGCAGATTCTCTGCTGTCTGGTCGATGGCGAGATGAGCGTCACCCAACTGGCCGAGGCGCTGGGGTCCAGTCCCGTCAGCGTCTCGCAACAACTGATGCGGCTGCGGGCCGAGGGAATCGTCCAGACCCGCCGCGAGGGCAAGAGCGTGATCTACAAGCTGGCGCGCGAGGAGGTGGCGGCCATCGTCACCGCGTTGCGCGACACGTTCTGCAAACGGCATTAGCCGGGCCGGGCAGGGTCTTCCTGATTCCGTCGTCGCGCATGTCGCAAAATCGCCGGTTCGCTTCGCCAACGTGACTGTGGGAAGGCCGGTTCCGACCGCTGATATCCCGGCCTGATCGCCTGGAGGGTCGCGATGAACGAAGTCAGCAGAACTGCCCGCGCCGGAGGCCGGGGGGCCCGCCGTGCGCTCCGCTCGGCCCCGGATTTCGACATGCTGCCCTCGCTGAAGCGCGGCATCCCGGACTGCGAGGTGATGGACCCCGCCCGGGTGGAACAGATCGACGATGCCTCCATGTCGATCCTGGAAGAGGTCGGCGTGATCTTCCGCGACGAGATCGCGCTGGCCGACTGGAAGCGCGCTGGTGCCAAGGTGGTGGGCGACCGGGTCTATCTGGACCGGGGCCTCGTGCGGGAACTGATCTCCACCATCCCCTCGGGCTGGACCTACCGGGCGCGGAACCCGGAGAAGAGCCTGCCCTTCGGCGGCAAGCAGTCGATCTTCGTGCCGATGACCGGGGCCCCCTTCCTGCGCGATCTGGAGGACGTGCGGCGCTGGCCGACGATCGCCGACCTGAACATGTTCCACAAGCTGGCCCACATGTCGCCCGCGCTGCATTCCACCGCGCACCACATCGTCGAGCCGATGGACATGAAGGTCAGCCACCGGCACCTGCACATCACCTATTCGTCGATGAAACATTCCGACAAGACCTTCATGGGCATGACGACCAGCGGCAAGAACGCCGAGGACGTGATGGCGATGTGCGAGATCCTGTTCGGCAAGGACGTGATGGAGGAAACCCCCGTCACCACCGGCAACTGCAACGGCAACTCGCCGCTGGTCTGGGACGAGACCATGCTCAGCGCCATGCGGGCCTTTGTGAAGCGGAAGCAGCCGGTCTTGTGCAGCCCCTTCGTGCTGGGCGGGGCCAACACGCCGGCTTCGGTCGCGCCTGCGGTGGCGCAGCTGAATGCCGAGGCGCTGTCGGCACTGGCCTATACCCAAGTGATCCGCAAGGGGGCGCCGGCGATCTACGGGCATTACCTGTCGACCGTCAGCATGAAATCCGGCGCGCCGATGGCGGGGACGCCGGAGATTTCGCAGATGAACTTCATGATCGGCCAGATGGCGCGGTTCTACAACGTGCCGTGGCGGACCTCGAACCTGCTGGGCGGGGCCAAGACCTTCGACGCCCAGGCGGGTTATGAAAGCGCGATGACGATGAACGCAGTGCTGCACGCAGGCGCCAACTACATCTGGCATTCGGCAGGCTGGAACGAGGCCGGGATGCATTGTTCCGTCGCCAAATTCGTGGTCGATGCCGAGATGTGCCAGATGGGCTACCGCATGGCGGAAGGCCCGCGCTGGGACGATTTCGACGAGGCGATGCAGGCGGTGCGCGACGTGGGGCCGGGGGGGCATTACCTGGGCCATCCGCATACGCTGGAAAACTTCGAGCGCGCCTTCTTCATGCCGAAGCTGTTCGACAACAACTCGATCGAGCAGTGGCAGGCCGAGGGCAGCGTCGAGATCACCCAGCGCGCGCTGGACCGGGCGCGGCAGCTTCTGGCGGACTATGAGGAGCCGAAGCTGGACGACGGCGTGAACGAGGCGCTGCTGGACTACATCGCCCGGCGCGAGCGCGAAATCCCGGCGGTGGATGAGCTGAACACCGAATACTGATCCCTGCGACTGGCCGCCTTCCGGGGCGGCCGTTTTTCTGGAGGCGTGATTGCCGAAGACGATGCATGCGGTCCTGCTCACCAGCCACGGCGGCTATGAGGCTTTGGAGTATCGCACCGATGTCCCCGTGCCGGAGCCGAAACCGGGCGAAGTGCTGATCCGCGTGGCGGCGGCGGCGGTCAACAACACCGACATCAACACCCGCACCGGCTGGTATTCCAAGGCGGTGAGCCAAGGGTCGAACGCCGGGGGCGCGGGCGGCTTCGCGACGGTGGACGATGCCGATGCCAGCTGGTCGGGTGTGCCGCTGGCCTTCCCCCGCATCCAGGGGGCGGATGCCTGCGGGCGGATCGTGGCGGTGGGCGCGGGCGTGTCGCCCGACCGGATCGGCGAGCGGGTGATCGTGCGGAACCTGCTGCGGAGTTATGTCGGCTGGCGGCCCTGGGAGTGCTGGACCTTCGGCTCGGAATGCGACGGCGGTTTCGCGCAATTCACCGTGGCGCCTGCGCGCGAGACTTACGCGGTCGACTGCGACTGGTCGGATGCGGAACTGGCCGCCATCCCCTGCGCCTGGTCGACGGCGGAGAACATGCTGCACCGGGCGCAGGTCGGGGCCGAGACGGTGCTGATCACCGGGGCCTCGGGCGGCGTGGGGTCCTCTGCCGTGCAGCTGGCGAAGCTGCGGGACGCGACGGTCATCGCGCTGGCGGGCAAGGCGAAGGCGGCCGAGGTTCTGGCGTTGGGGGCCAACCGGGTGATCGACCGCGAGGCCGATCTGGTCGCCGAACTGGGGCGTGACAGCGTGGACGTGGTGCTGGACCTTGTCGGCGGTCCGGGCTGGCCGCAGCTTCTGGACGTGCTGAAGCGCGGCGGGCGCTATGCGATTTCCGGGGCCATTGCCGGGCCACTGGCGCAGATCGACTTGCGCACATTGTATCTGAAGGACCTCACCCTTTACGGCGCGACCTTCCAGGAGGACGAGGTGTTCGAGAATCTCGTCTCCTACATCGAGGCGGGGCGCATCCGCCCCGTCGTCGCCAAGACCTACCCGCTGAAGGACATCGTCCAGGCCCAGAAGGATTTTCTGGCCAAGGGCCATGTCGGCAAGCTGGTGCTGATCCCTCCCCAAGACGAATGACCAATGGAAACGCCATGAAGATCAAGGAACTCCACGTTTACGCCCATGACCTGCCGGTCAAGAACGGGCCTTACACGATGGCCAATGCCAAGGTGTATTCCCTCGACACCACGCTGGTGAAGATCGTCACCGATACTGGCCTTGTTGGCTGGGGCGAGACCTGCCCGGTGGGGTCCACCTATGCGCCGAGCCATGCCAAGGGTGCCCGCGCGGCGCTGGAGGAGATGGGGCCGGGGCTGATCGGCGCCAGTTTGCATCCGCTGACGCTGCGGCGGAAGATGGACAGCCTGCTGAACGGCCACCGCTATGCCAAGGCCGCTGTGGATATCGCGGCGCATGACATCATGGGCAAGGCGACCGGCCTGCGGGTGGCCGAGTTGCTGGGCGGGGTCGCGCAGGAAAGCGTCCCTTCCTACTACGCGACCGGCGTGGGCAAGCCGGACGAGATCGCGCGCATCGCCGCCGAGAAGGTGGCCGAGGGCTATCCCCGCCTGCAGATCAAGATCGGCGGACGGCCGGTCGAGGTGGACATCGCCGTGATGCGCAAGGTGTGGGAAGTGGTGAAGGGCAAGGGCGTCCGGCTGGCCGCCGATGGCAACCGGGGCCTGCCGACCCGCGATGCGCTGCGCCTCAGCCGCGAATGCCCCGACATTCCCTTCATTCTGGAGCAGCCCTGCAACACGGTCGAGGAATTGGCGGCGATCCGGGGGCAGGTGCATCACGGCATCTACATGGACGAGAACGGCGAGGACCTGGCGACGGTGATCCGCGCGGCGGGTCAGGGGCTGGTCGACGGCTTCGGAATGAAGGTCACGCGGATCGGCGGCTTGCAGCAGATGGCCGCCTTCCGCGACATCTGCGAGGCGCGGAGCCTGCCGCACACCTGCGACGACGCCTGGGGCGGCGACATCATCGCCGCCGCCTGCACCCATATCGGCGCGACGGTGCAACCGCGCCTGAACGAAGGCGTCTGGCTGGCCGCCCCCTACATCGAGGGCAATTACGACCGGACCGGCGTCAACATCACCGGCGGCCACATCAAGCTGCCCGAAGGGCCGGGCCTGGGCGTGGTGCCCGAGGAGGGCCGGTTCGGCAATCCGGTTCTCTCGTTCGGGTGAGGAAGAAGATGAGCGATCTCAAGGGGAAGAAGGCGCTGGTCACGGGCGCGGCGGGCGGCATCGGGGCTGCGGTGGTCCGGGCGCTGCGGGCCGAGGGCGCACTGGTGGCTGTCGCCGACCGCGACGTGTCGGGGGTGGAGGCCGAGGCGCATCTGCCGGGGAACCTGCTGGAGCCCGCCTATGCCGACGGGCTGCCAGCGGCGGCGAAGGCGGCGCTGGGCGGGCTGGACATCATCGTCAACAACGCGGGCGTGATCACGCGCGGCAAGGTCGACGAGACGTCCGATGCCGACTGGGACCTGTCGGTCGGGGTGAACGTGGAAGCCCCGTTCCGCATCTGCCGGGCAGCGATCCCGCTGCTTCCGCCCGGTAGCGCCATCGTCAACGTCGCCTCGTGCTGGGGTCTGCGACCGGGGCCGGGGCACGCGGTCTATTGCATGACCAAGGCCGCCATCGCCTCGCTGACGCAATGCATGGGGATGGACCATGCGGAGAAGGGAATCCGCATCAACGCGGTCGCGCCGAACGAGGTCAACACGCCGATGCTGCGCACGGGCTTCGCCAAGCGCGGGTTCGACCCGGATACGGCAGTGGCGGAGCTTGGCAAGACCGTGCCGCTGGGCCGGATCGCGGAACCGGAGGATATTGCCGAGGTGATCCTGTTCCTCGCCTCGGACGCCGCGCGCTACATCGTCGGCGCGGTGGTCGAGGTGAATGGCGGGAAGCCTGTGAAATGAGAGGGGCGGAGATGAAACGGTTCGACGGGAAGGTCGCGCTGGTCACCGGCGGGCGGATGGGCATCGGCCTTGCCATCGCCCGGCGCCTCAGGGACGACGGCGCGCGGGTGTTCACCGTGCAGCGGGGGGCGGATGCCGAGTTCGAGGCGATCGAGGCGGATCTGGCCGATCCCGCTTGCCCGGCCGGCGTGATCGAGGATGTGGTGTCGCGTGCCGGGCGGCTGGACGTGCTGGTCAACAATGCGGGCTTCATGCAGGAGGCCCGGGCCGAGGACATGGCGCTGGCCGACTGGAACCGGATGATCGCGGTCAACCTGACGGCGCCATTCCTGATGATCAAGGCGGCGCTGCCGCATCTGCGCAGAACCCGCGGGGCCATCGTCAACATCGGCAGCATCGAGGGGATCGGCTGCAACCCGCAGCATGCCGCCTATTCCGCCACCAAGGCCGGGCTGCACGGGCTGACCCGCGCCATCGCGGTCGATCACGGGGCCGAGGGCATCCGCTGCAACGCCGTGGCGCCGGGCTGGATCGATACCGATCTGTCTG
Source organism: Tabrizicola sp. (assembly GCF_036781545.1). Classification (GTDB taxonomy): domain Bacteria; phylum Pseudomonadota; class Alphaproteobacteria; order Rhodobacterales; family Rhodobacteraceae; genus Tabrizicola. The sequence continues at coordinate 32,574 of NZ_DAIQAT010000015.1, read as the reverse complement.
AGGTCTATATCGAGTCGATGCCCGACCCGGCGGCGTTCCGGGCGAACATCGGTCGCATCCATCCGGTGGGCCGCACCGGCAAGCCCGAGGATGTGGCGGCGCTGGTGGCCTGGCTGGCCTCGGAGGAGGCCGCCTTCGTCGCCGGGCAGGTCTGGACCATCGACGGCGGGCGTATGGTGAAGCTGTCGCTGCCCTAGGTGCCCACGCGCGGGCAGGGTCTTGGCGCAATGATTTCAAGGGCTTGCCGGTGGGCGTTAGGGATTTTTTAACGGCTGGCGACGGTGGGTTGGCACCCGCCCTGCGCCGCATCCCTGGATCGGTCGCCCTTACTCCTTCCCCGCCCGCCATTCCTTGAAGCGCAGGAAGACATTGGCACCGAGGGTGGAGAAGGGTTTCGGCGGCAGTTTGCTGGGCTGCGCTTCGGCGGCGAAATGGCGGGTGGCGTCGGTCTGAAGGTCCATCGCCAGCTCGGCGGCGGCGATGCCGGTGAGGGTGCTGCGGGCGGTGCCGAGGCCGTTGCAGACGGTGGCGGCATAGAGGCCGGGTTCCAGTTCGCGCGCGATGGAGACGGCGTTGCGGGTCAGGCACAGGTGGCCGGCCCAGCTGTATTCCTGTTTCACCCCGGCAAGGGTGGGGTAGCGGTCGGCGAATTTCTGGCGGTGGACGGCGGCGGCGCGGGCGAGGGCGGCGTCGGAGGCTTCCATCCCCGGCAGGAAGCTGGCGCAGGTGCGGGTGATGATGCGGTTGCCGCCAAGGGCGGTGTCGATCCGGCGCATGGTGGTGCCCATGGGGTCGGAGGGCGTGACGCCCCAGCGCGGCTGGCCGCCAAGCTGCTTCAGCGTCTCGGGCGGCAGGTCCACGGTCATCGAGGCGTAGAGGAAGACATGCATCAGCCGGTTTTGCGCGAAGCCGAAGCTTTCGAGATGGCCGTTGTTGGCCAGGATCACCTTGGCTGCGGTGACGGTGCCTTTGGCAGTGGTGACGGCCCAGCCGCTGCCCGTCCGGGCGAAGGCGGTGACGGGGGTGTTCTCCCAGACGCCGACGCCTGTGGCGCGGAGGCCCTCGCCGAAGCCGCGGATGAAGCCTGCGGGTTGCAGCATCACCGTGCCGGGGGTGTAGAGGCCGGAGACATAATGCCGGCTGCCGGTGAGGTCGGCCATGCCCTGCGCGTCGAGGCGTTCGTTCGGTTCGCCGAGGCTGGTGAGGTGGTCGGCGTAGGAGCGGTTCAGCGCGTCGGCAGTGGCGGAGGCGGCGCCGTTCACCTTGCCGATGGGGTCGAAATAGTCGGGCCTGATGCCGTAGTCCTCGACCGCCCCGCGCGCGAAGGCGATGGCCTGCCGGTTCAGCGCGATCATCCCCCGGTCGTCGCCATGGCCGGCGTAGTCGTCGGAAGTCAGCTCGTGCGGCAGGTCGATCATGAAGCCGGAGTTGCGGCCCGAGGCGCCTTCGGCGAGGCGGGAGGCCTCGAGGACGGCGATCTTGAGCGTTGGGTCCAGCTGGCGCAGGCGGCGGGCGGCGGCAAGGCCTGCGAAGCCGCCGCCGATGATGGCGACATCGACGGTCTGGTTGCCGGGAAGCGGAACGGGGGCGGGCTGGCCGGGCAGGATGGCGGACCAGGCGGCGGGGCCTTTGTGGACGGGGGTGCGGCGGGCAGTGAAGGCGGTCATGTTCGCGCTTTGGGGTCGTCCAGTTCGAGCCGGGCATGGAACCCGGTCAGGTCCTGGCGCAGGCTCTGTTTCGCCGGGGCCATGGCGGCGCGCAGGGTGGCGTTGAGGCCGCCCTCGGTGGACAGCTTTTTCAGCGCGGTGGCGAGGTCGCCTTCCTGCGCCCGTTCCGGCAGGTAGCCGCGGATCATGGCGGCGATATAGGCCTCGGCCGCGGCGGGGTTGCCGGTGTGGTCCGTCAGCCATTCGGTCGCGGTCAGAAGCTGGTCGAGGATCGGCGAGCAAAGGGCGGAGGCGCCGAGATGGGCGTTGAGCGCAGCCTCGGAAGGTTGCGGGAGGATCAGGTTGCGGGCGCCGAAGAGGGCGTCGAGTGCGGGGGAGGCGGGGTAGACCGGCAGGGGGCAGCCGCCCGTGGTGATCGGGGGCAGGGGGATGGTGATGGCGATGTCGGTCGCGGGGGCGCAAAGGCTGCGCAGCGTGGCGAGCGGGGCGTCGACCATGACGGAGATGACCGACTGGTCCGCGCAGAAGGGGAGGGTGGGCAGCACCTCCCGCGCCACGCGGGCGAGGAGGCAGAGGAAGACCACATCGGAATTCGCGACGACGTCTTCGTTCGGGGCGATGGCGACACCGGGCACCTCGGCGGCGAGGGTTGCGGCCACGGCGGCGTTGCGCGGCGAGACCAGGATCGTGTGACCCCGGCCCTTGAGCCCGCGCACCATCGCGGCGGTGATTTCTCCGGTTCCAATGAAGCCGAGGCGCATGTCAGTCGACGGCCTCGTCCGCGTCGTCGGCGAGATCGACCCAGATCGTCTTCACCTGGGTATACTGGTCATGGGCGTGGATGCCGTTGTCGCGGCCGCCGAAGCCCGATTGCCTGAAGCCGCCGAAGGGGGTGGAGATGTCTCCCTCGCCGAAGGAGTTCACGGTGACGGTCCCTGCCCGCAGCGCCCGTGCGCCGCGGAGGGCGCGCTTGACGTTGCCGGTGAAGATCGAGGCGGCGAGACCGTATTCGGTTGCATTGGCCAGCGCGATGGCCTCGTCGAAGCTGTCGACCGTCAGGACCGAGAGGACGGGGCCGAAGATTTCCTCGCGCGCCTGTTTCGCGTCGCGGGGGGTGTCGAGGATGGTGGGTTCGACGAAGCCCTTGTCCGCCTTGCCGCCGAGGATGACCTTGGGGCCTTTCTCCAGGTAGGAGGCCACCTTGTCGAAATGGGCCTTCGAGACCAGCGCGCCGACGCGGTTCACCGGGTCGAGCGGGTCGCCCATCGGCCATTCGCGGGTGTGGGCGACGATGCGTTTCAGGAGCGCATCCTTAATGCCCTTCTGCACGATCAGGCGCGAGGAGGCGGAGCAGTTCTCGCCCATGTTCCAGAAGGCGCCGTTGACGACATGGGCGGCGACGCGGTCGAGGTTCTCGGCATCGTCCAGCACCACGGCGGGGTTCTTGCCGCCCATTTCCAGCGTGACTTCCTTGAGGTTCGACTCGGCGGCATAGCGCAGGAAGCGGCGGCCGGTCTCGGTGCTGCCGGTGAAGCTGACGGCGTCGATGTCCATGTGGCGGCCGATGGGTTCGCCCACGTCGGGGCCGCTGCCGGGGACGACGTTGAAGACGCCCGGGGGGATGCCGGCCTCCATCGCGAGTTCGGCCATGCGGAAGGTGGTGAGCGGGGTTTCCTCGGCCGGTTTCACGATGACCGAGCACCCGGCGGCCAGCGCGGGACCGATCTTCCAGGCGAGCATGAGGAGGGGGAAGTTCCAAGGCAGGACGAGACCGACGACGCCCACGGGTTCGCGCACGATCAGGGCGATGTGGTTGTCGCTGGCCGGGGCGACCTGGTCGTAGATCTTGTCGATCAGCTCGGCGTGCCAGGTGAGGCAGTTGATGGTCTCCGGCACGTCGACCTGTTCGCAATCGTAGATCGTCTTGCCGCTGTCGAGGCTTTCCAGCACGGCCAGTTCGCGGGCGTTGCGCTTGACGAGCTTCGCCAGCTTGATCAGCACCTCTTTCCGGTCCTTCGGGTGCAGGCGCGACCAGCGGCCATCCTCGAAGGCGTCGCGCGCCTTCTGGACGGCGAGGTCCACGTCCTCGGCCGCGCAGGCGGCGACCTTGGCCAGCACTTCGCCGGTGGCGGGGTTCAGCGTGTCGAAGGTTTTGCCGCTGATGGCGGGGCGGAAATGGCCGTCGATGAAGGCTTGGGTCGGGAAGGTGAGACCGGCGGCGATGGCCTTGTATTCTTCGGTGGTGAGAAGGGACATCGGCTTACTCCGCGGTGATCTGGGCGATGGTGGTCTTGAGGACGCGGACGGTCTGTTCCAGCTGGCGCTTGTCGTCCTTGTTCAGGGGTTTGAGGGGCGGGCGCGGGGGGCCGGCGTAGTTGCCCATCATCTCGCAGCCGTGCTTGATGCACTGGATGAACTTGCCGCCCTGTTCGAGGACGCGCATCAGCGGCATCAGCGCCGACATGATCCGGCGGCCCTTGTCGAAATTGCTCTCGACCGCGCAGGCCTGGTAGAGCGCGAGATGTTCGGCGGGCAGGAAGTTGGACCCGCCGCAGACCCAGCTGCGCGCGCCCCAGGCGAAGAATTCCAGCGCCTGGTCGTCCATGCCGCAGGACATCTGGATATGCGGGTAGTCGCGGGCCAGGAGGTGGACGCGGTTGATGTCGCCCGAGCTTTCCTTGATGGCGCAGAAGTTTCGGCTGCGGCCGACGCGGTCGAGGAATTCATCGCCCATGTTGATGCCCATCCGGCCGGGGTAGTTGTAGAGCATGATCGGCAGATCGGCGGCGCGGTCGATGGCCAGCGCGTTCAGCGCGTTCTCGCGTTCGGTGGGGACGGAATAGGGCGGCGAGCCGATGAGGATGGAATCCGCGCCGATCTGCGCGGCATGTTCGGCCATGGCGAGGCTGTCTTCCAGCCGGATCGCCACGGTGCCGACCATCAGATGCGTGCGGCCCCTGGTGACGTCGCGGGCGAGGCTGGCCATCTCGCGGCGCTCGTCCATCGACTGGGCGTAGTATTCGCCGGTCGAGCCGCCGTTGATGATGCCTTGGACGCCCTGGGCCATCAGATATTCCAGCTGGGCGACGAAGGCGTCGCGGTCGATGCTGCCGTCTGCGCGGTGCGGGGTGATGGCAGGGGTGTAGATGCCTTCGAACTTCATGAGACCTCTCTGCGTTCAGCTCCGGGCCCGCGGCCCAGCGGGATCTGCATCCCTATGGGGGTGACGAAACTTTCGATCTGGGCCCGCGACAGTTCCCAATGCGCGACGGCCAGCTCGGCGGCGGCTTCGGTGTCGCGCGCCTCGATCAGGGCGATGAACTGGTCGTGCTGGTCGGCAGCCTCGCTGGAGACGCAGGCCATCTCGGCCTTGCGCGGATCGTAGAAGGTCATGCCGATCCGGGTGTGGTCGATCAGCAGCCGACGCAGCGAGGGCATCAGGAATTCGTTGTCCGCCATCTCGCCGATGATGGCGTGGAAGCGTTCGTTGCCCACGGCGCGTTCCGCGGCATCGCCGTTGCGGATGGTCTGGCGGAAGGCCCATTGGCATTCCTTCAGTTTCACAAGCTGCGCGGGCGTGTGATACAGCGCCGCAAGCCGCGTGACACCGGCATAGATCATCGGCGCGGCCAAGAAGAAGTTGCGCAGCGTCTTGTGCGTCATCGGCGAGACCTGCGCGCCCCGGTTCTCGTGCAGCACGACGTAGCCTTCGCCCTGCAACTGGCGAAGGACCTCGCGCAGGGGCGGGCGGGAAATGCCGTAGGCTTCCGAAAGCTCGGTCTCGTCCAGATAGGCGCCCGGTTCCAGCGTCTGGGTCAGGACCTTGCGGCGCAGGTCCTCGATGCACTGGGTCTTCTTGCTGCGGGAATCGGTGTCCACGGGGTGTCTCCTGCCTGATCATCCGAGTGAATCAGGTAGCGTCTCTTCTGTGTAGTCGGATAAAATACATATTGTCTACAGCAAAGTTTTATGGTTTTTAGTCCGGAAACCGGGGAGAGAATCTGCATGGCCGATGCCCGAGAGGACGTGATCCGCTGCGAGGGAATCTGGAAGATTTTCGGCGACAAGTCGCGCCAGGCGATGGAGGCCGTTCGGTCCAAGGGCTTGACGAAAAAGCAAATTCGCGAAGAGTTCGACTGCGTGGTCGGCGTTCAGGATGCCAGCTTCAGCGTGGGCCGGGGCGAGATCTTCTGCATCATGGGGCTTTCGGGGTCGGGCAAGTCGACGCTGATCCGCCACATCAACCGGCTGATCGAACCGACCTCGGGCACGGTCTTCATCGAGGGCCAGAACGTCAACGCGATGAACGCCGAGGCGCTGCGCAAGCTGCGGGCCGAGAAGATCGGCATGGTGTTCCAGTCGATGGCGCTGATGCCGCACCGGACGGTGCGCGACAACGTGGCCTTCTCGCTGGAAGTGCGGGGTGTGGACGAGGCCGAGCGGGCACGGGTGGCGGCCAGGGCGATCGACATGGTCGACCTGACCGGCTGGGACCGGAAATACCCTGACGAGCTGTCGGGGGGGATGCAGCAGCGGGTGGGCCTGGCCCGCGCCCTGGCGGCGGATCCGACGATCCTTCTGATGGACGAACCTTTCAGCGCGCTGGACCCGCTGATCCGGCGGCAGTTGCAGGGCACGTTCATGGAGCTGTCGGCGGAACTGCACAAGACCACGGTCTTCATCACCCACGACCTGGACGAGGCGATCCGCATCGGCGACCGCATCGCGATCATGAAGGACGGGGTGCTGGTGCAAAGCGGCACGCCGGAAGAGATCGTGACCCGGCCTGCCGACGACTATGTCGCGGATTTCGTGGCCGGAATCTCCAAGCTGGACCTGGTGACGGCCGCGCGGATCATGCAGCCCTTCGCCGCCTATGTGCAGGCGCAGGGGCCGCAGGAGACGGGTGGCTGGCCGGTGGGCAAGCCGGAGATGAACCTGAACGAACTGGTCGACCTGGCGGTGGGGACGGATCACCCGATCCTGATCGCGGCAGAGGGCCAGCCGGTCGGCGTGGTGACGAAGCGGGCGCTGCTGCGCGGCATCCAAGGGCGCGACGAAGAGAGGGCTGCGTGATGGCGGACAAGGCTTTCGACTGGCTGAACCCCTTCGCCTCGGTCGACCTGGGGATCGCGAAATGGGCGGATGGGATCAAGCAATGGGCGATCTCGAACCGCGAGATGATCCAGCCGGTCAAGCGGTTCTTCGAGACGGTGATCGTGGGGATCGAGAGCGCGCTGCAGGCGGTGCCGCCGATGGTGATGCTGGCGCTGCTGGTGCTGATCGCCTGGCAGGCGGCGGGACGGCGGGCGGCGATCCTGGTGGGTGCCTGCCTGGTGGTGCTGGGGCTTCTGGCGCCCGAGGCCTGGGGGCTGGCGATGACGACGCTGGCGATCGTTGTGGCCTCGGTTCTGCTGTGCGTGCTGATCGGGCTGCCGCTGGGGGTGCTGGCGGGCAAGAGCGACCGGTTCGAGGCGGTCATCCGCCCGGTGCTGGACACGATGCAGACCATCCCGGCCTTCGTCTATCTGGTGCCGGTGGTGATGATGATCGGGATTGGCAACGTCTCGGGCGTGATCGTGACCATCATCTTCGCGCTGCCGCCGCTGGTGCGGCTGACCTCGCTGGGTATCCGGGGGGTCAATCCGTCGGTCGTCGAGGCGGCGCGGGCGTTCGGGGCGTCTCCCGGGCAGATCCTGCGCAAGGTGGAACTGCCGCTGGCGACCCCGACGATCCTGGCCGGGCTGAACCAGACGATCATGCTGAGCCTGTCGATGGTGGTCATCGCCTCGATGATCTCGGTCAAGGGCCTGGGCAACGAGGTGCTGCGGGCGATGGGGCGGCTGGATGCGGGCAAGGCCATCGTCGGCGGCCTGGGCATCGTCATGCTGGCCATCGTGCTGGACCGGATCACCCAAGGGCTTGGCCGATCGGGCCGGGACCGCGGGCATCGCCATTGGTGGGAAACCGGCCCGGTGGGCCTGATCACCGCCATGTTCAAGAAGACCAAGTGAAAACAAAACCGGGAGACAAAAGAATGAAGCTTTTCATGACCACGGCCCTGGCGCTGGCCTTCGCGGCCCCCGCTTTCGCGCAGGACAAGCCGGGCGAGGGCGTGACCGTCCGCCCGATCCTGCCGGTGCAGATCGAGGAGCATTTCCAGCACAAGATCCTGTTCCGGGCGCTGGAAGACCTGGGCTACACCATCGCCGAGCCGAACGAGGCCGAATATCAGACGGCGATCCTGGCTGTCGGTGCTGGCGACGCCGACTTCATGGCGGTGGAATGGCGCACCTTGCATGATGCCTTCTATCAGGAAGCGGGCGGCGATGCGGTGATGTCGAAGGTCGGCCATTATATCGAGGGCGCGCTGCAGGGCTATCTGATCGACAAGAAAACCTATGACAGCGGCATCACCGACCTGAGCCAACTGGCCGACCCGGAAGTCGCCAAGCTGTTCGACGCGGACGGCGACGGCAAGGCCGACCTGGCAGGCTGCATTCCCGGCTGGGGCTGCGAGCGGGTGATCGAAACCGGGCTGGACGCCTACAAGCTGCGCGACACCGTGACCCACAACCAGGGTGCCTATCAGGCGATGATCGCCGACACGATGGCGCGGTACCAGAACGGGCAGCCGATCCTGTACTATACCTGGACGCCCTACTGGGTCTCGGGCGTGCTGGTCCCGGGCAAGGACGTGGAATGGCTGAGCGTGCCGTTCACCGCGCTGCCCGATGGCGCCACCGGCAACACCGAGTTCAACGGCAAGAACCTGGGCTTCGCGGTCGACGAGATCGGCATCATTGCGCGGAACGATTTCCTGGCGGCGAACCCGGCGGCGGCGAAGCTGTTCGAGGTCGCGACGCTGGACATCAACGACATCTCGGCAGAGAACAAGCTGATCACGGATGGCGAGAACACCCAGGACGACATCCAGCGGCATGCCGACGATTGGATCAAGGCGCATCAGGCAGAGTATGACAGCTGGCTGGCGGCTGCCCGCGACGCGGCAAAGTGACAAGGGCCGACTGACCCTGGGGGCCGCCTTTCGGGGCGGCCCTTTTGCGTGGAGAAGACGATGACCGAGCCCCAGCATTTCAGCTTCTTCCTGCTGCCGGAATTCACCCATATCGCCTTTTCCTGCGCGCTGGAGCCGTTGCGCATCGCCAACCTGGTGTCAGGCAAAACCCTGTATCGCTGGAGCCTGGTCAGCGAGGACGGACGGACCGCCACCTGCTCGAACGGGTCGGTGACGCTGACCGACGCGGGGATGGAGAGCGGACGCAAGACGGACCGGCTGTTCGTCATCTCGGGGCTCAACGCGCAGGTGCATGCGACGCCGAAGGTGCTGAGCTGGCTTCGGCGCGAACGGGCGGCGGGCACGCCGTTGGGAGCAATCTGTTCGGGGGCCTATGTGCTGGCGAAGGCCGGGTTCCTGGACGGGGTGGAGACGGCGGTGCACTGGGCCTGGCACGACCTGTTCATCGAGGAATTCCCCGATGTCCGCCTGGTGCGCAACGTCTTCGTCGCGCGGGAGAGGATCATTACCGCTTCGGGCGGGACGGCGGCGGCGGATCTGATGCTGCACCTGATCGGCAAGGCGCATGGGCAGGATCTGGCGACGGAAGTGGCCGACCAGATGGTCTACAATGCGGTGCGCGAGGGCACGGCGGCGCAGCGGGTGTCGATCCAGTCGCGCCACGGGATGCGCAACGAGCATCTGAAGCGCGCCATCGCGGTCATGGAGGCGGCGCTGGAAAACCCGGTGTCGCCCAGCCTGATCGCCGAGGAGCTGGGGATTTCCACCCGGCAGCTGGAGCGGCTGTTCGGACGCTATCTGAACTCGACGCCGAAGCACTATTTCATGGAGATGCGGCTGCACAAGGCGCAGAACCTGCTGGTGCAGACCGAGCAGTCGGTGACGGAGATCGCGATGGCCTGCGGCTTCCAGACGACCTCGCATTTCTCGAAGGTCTTCCGCGCGCATTTCGGCACCTCGCCCCTGTCGCAGCGGGCGAAGCTGGCCTGAGGGGCGCGCGGCCTATTCCGCCGGGCTTTCCCCGCGGGGCACGTTGCGAAGCTCGGAGCGCAGAAGTTCCGATTCAGCGGCCCGTGACCGGGAAAGCCCGGCCAAGAGCAGATAGGCCACGGGCGTGATGTAGAGCGTGGCAAGCGTGGCGAGGCCGAGACCGCCGACGATGATCCAGCCCAGCACCGCGCGCGCCTCGGCCCCGGCACCGGAGGCGAGGACGAGGGGCAGGCCGCCCAGCACGGTGGCGATCATGGTCATCATCACCGGGCGCAGGCGGGTGATGGAGGCTTCTTCGATGGCTTGGCGGACGGATGCGCCGCGTTCGCGCAGCTGGTCGGCGAACTCGACGATCAGGATGCCGTTCTTGGCCATGATGCCGACCAGAAGCACCAGCCCGATCTGCGAGTAGACGTTCAGGCTGCCGCCGGTGAGAAGAAGCGCGAAGACCGCGCAGGCGAGGCCGAGCGGCACGGTCGCCATCACGATCACCGCCGAGACGAAGCTTTCGAACTGCGCCGACAGCACCAGGAAGACCACGGCCAGCGCGATGCCGAAGGTGACGAGGAGCCCGGAGGAGGTCTCGCCCAACGTCGCTGCCTCGGCCATGGGAATGAGGCTCATGTCGTCGGTGAGGAGGTCGCGGGCCAGGCCCCGTACCTCGGTCAAGGCGGTGCCGAGGGCGAAGTCGGGGGTGAGGGCGGCGGTGATCGGGACCGACCGGCGCTGGGATTCGCGGCCCAGCTCGGGGGCCACGGCGCGTTCGGTCAGGGTGGCGAAGGAGGAAACGGGGACCATCTCGCCGGTGCGGGAGGGGACGAAGGTGCGTTCAAGATCGCCGGGATCGTCGACCGGGTCGGAGGCCGAGACGAGGCGAATGTCGTAGCTGTCGTCGTCGAGGAACAGGGTGCCGACGGTGCGACCATCCAGGACGGCCTGGAACGCCTCGCCCAGGCCCTCGATCCGGACGCCGAGGTCTTCGGCACGGGTGCGGTCGATCTCGACGAAAAGTTGCGGCTGGGTGGTGTCGTAACCCAGGCGCACCTGCCCGAAGCGGGGGTCCTGTTCCATCCGCTCGACCAGGGTGCGGGCGACGGTGGCAAGCTTGCCGTAGTCGTCGCCCACCAGCGCCATCGACAGGCCCTGGCCCGCGCCACGGATGCCGAGCGAATTTGGCTGGATGGCGAAGGTGCGCACGCCGATCACGCCTTTCAGGCCCTCGGTGATCTCGGCGGCGATCTCCTGCTGGCTGCGGCTGCGGTCGGCCCAATCCGCCAAAGTCACCACGATGAAGCCGCGGTTCCGCTGCCCACCCATGCCCGCGATGGCGAAGACGCTCTTCACCTCGCCCGAGGCGCGGAGGGGGTCGACCAGCGCCTCGATCTCGCGCATCCGGGCGTCGGTGTAATCGAGCGCGACACCCTGCGGGGCCTGGACCGAGATGAGGATCGCGGCCCGGTCCTCGGCCGGGGTCAGCTCCTGTTTCAGCGAGGTCGCACTGGCGACGGCGAGGGCGGCGAAGAGAAGCGCGACGGCGACCGCGACGAGGGGGGCGGCAAGGCAGAGGCGCAGCGTCCGGGCGTAGAGGCGTGCCAGAAGGTCGCCGAAGCGGGTCACGACGCCATGCGAGGCGGCGTGGGGGCGCAGCATTCGGGCGGCAAGGACGGGGCAGAGCGTCAGCGCCGTGACCGAGGACAGGAGCACCGCGATCGCCAGGGTGAAGCCGAATTCGCGGAAGAGGCCGCCGGTCTGGCCGGGCAGGAAGGACAAGGGCACGAAGACGGCGGCGAGCGTCGTGGTGGTGGCGAGCACGGCGAAGAACACCTGTTCGGTGCCGAGGACGGCGGCCGCGCGCGCACCCATCCCTTCCGACCGTCGTCGCACGATGTTTTCCAGGACCACGATGGCGTCGTCGACCACGATGCCGGTGGCGAGGACCAGGGCGAGAAGGGTCATGATGTTGACGGAGAACCCGACCAGCCAGATCGCCGCCATCGTGCCGATCAGCGAGACCGGCACCGCGATGATCGGGATCAGCGTCGCCCGCGCGTCGCGCAGGAAAAGGAAGATCACCGCGGTGACGATCAGGACCGAGAGGCCGAGGGCAATCTCGACTTCGTGGATCGCGCCCTCGATGAAATCGGCGCTGTCCGAGGTGATGAACATCTGCACATCGGCGGGCAGGAGGGGTTGCAGGTCGGTGATCGCCTGGCGCACGGCTTCGGAGATCGCCAGCGTGTTGCCATTGGCGGCGCGGATGATCCCCAGCCCGATCCCGGTCTGGCCGTTCGCCCGCAGGACCGAGGCGCCGGGTTCGGGGCCCAGCGTCACCTGCGCCACATCGCCGAGGCGGACGTCACCCGCGATGGTCAGCGCCTCGATCTGCTGGGTGGTGCGGATCGCGGCGGTGGCGCGGACCTGCAGGCTTTGCCGGTCGGAGCTGAGCGCCCCGGCGGGGCTGTCGAAGGCGGCATTGCCAAGCGCCGCGCGCAGGTCGGACAGGGCCAGGCCCCGGGCGGCAAGCTGCATCAGGTCGACGTCCACCCGGAAGGCCAGCTCCCGGTCGCCGAAGATCTGCAGGTCGGCCACGCCGGGAAGCGACAGCAGGCGGCTTTCGATGACATCCTGCACCAGCGCGGTCAGCTCGTCCGCCGTGCGGCGCGGCGAGGTCAGGGCGATGCGCAGGATGGCATCGGAATCCGCGTCCGACTTCACCACGCGGGGGGCGTCGGCCTCGTCCGGCAGGCTGTTGCCGACCCGGGCCACCGCCTCGCGCAGGTCGGTGGCGGCGACGTCCAGGGCGATGTCGTCGCGGAACTCGACCGTCACCCGGCTGGAGCCGAAGCGGGACGAGGAAGAGATCGACTTGACCCCGGCGACCCGGCTGACGGCGCCCTCGATGACCGCCGTCACCTCGCGGTCGATGGTTTCGGGCGAGGCGCCGGTGTAGCTGGTGCTGATCGAGACGACCGGCCGGTCCACGTCGGGGAGTTCGCGGACATCGGCGCCCAGAAGCCCCGCCAGGCCGGCGATCACGATCAGCGCGTTCAGGACGAAAGCCAGGATCGGCCGCCGGATGAAAAGCGCGGTGCGGTGACCCGCAAGCTCGGAAGGACCCTGCTCCATCGCTCAGGTCCTTGGCGGGGCGACGGAGACCTCGGCGCCGGGCCGCAGGGTCTGCACGCCCTCGGTCACGACGAGATCGCCCGGCTGGAAGGCGGCCTCGATCAGGACATCGGCGGCGTTGCGCTGCAGGATGCGGATCGGCACCTGCCGGGCCTTGCCGTCGCGCACCGCCCAGACGAAGGCCCCGTCCGCGCCCCACTGGATCGCCAGCGGGTCGACGGCGGGGTAGCTGTCGCCGGTGAAGGCAAGGTCGATGCGGAAAGCCATCCCCGCGCGGAGCCGGTCGTCGGCATTGCCGATCATCGCCCGCACCTTGAGCGAGCGGCTGGCTTCGTCGACGCGGTTGTCCAGCGCGACGATCCGGCCCTCGATCACCTCGCCGGGGGTGGAGATGGCGGTCGCCTGCACCGCATCGCCGACGCGGACCAGGGCGGCGATGCGCTCTGGCACCCGGAAATCCACCAGAAGGCTGGAGCGGTCCTCGATCCGGGTGATCGTGGTGCTCGAACTGACCAGATCGCCGACCTGCGGCTCGACGAGGCCGACATATCCCGAGATGGGTGCAACCAGCCGGTGATCGGCAAGGTCGCGTTCCGCCGCCTGCAGCTCCAGTGCCGCGGTCCGCAGGGCAAGTTCGGCATCCTGGCGCTGGAGCGCGGTCGCGGTGCCGGACTGGGCCAGCTGGCCGAGGCGGTCGAAGGTCTTCTGCCGATCCTCCAGCACCAGCCGCGCCCGCTCGACCGAGAGCTGGGCGGTCTCGGCGTCCAGTTCGGCGATGACGTCGCCGACCGCCACCCTGTCGCCGGGCGCGACGCGCAGCGCCTTCAGGCGGCCCGTCACGCCGAAGGACAACTCGACCGCCTGGATGCCGCGCGCCGAGCCGATGGCCGAGATCACGTCGCGCAGGGGGTGGATCTGCACCTCGTCGGCGATGACGGGGGGCCCGCGGCCTGCGTTCCCCTGGTGCTTGCCGTCCTCTGCCCCATGGTCGGGAACGATGCCTGCCACGACCAGCGGGTGCAGGAGGCCCGCGCTGTCCAGCCAGGGCCGCGTGCCCGGAACCAGGCGTGCGGACACCGGGACGGCGACCACGGCGATCAGCGCTATGGTCACGAGCTGCGGAACTACCCTCATCCGGTCGGCTGCCTTCTTCCTGCCTGCGGGGATCACCAAGAGCGGTGTGTGCCCAACATGGCGTCCCGGTCAAGAATGGCAAACCAACAATATGTTGAATGGCCGAAGATATGGGTCACTGCGGATGCCGCGCGGGATGCCGCGCGACAAGGGCGGGCCGGTGGAGGCACCGGACGAGCAAACGCGGGGCTGACGGGGTAGTGGAGGGTGCCGATCCCATGGCCATCGGGGAAACCGGAAAAACCAATGATGTCCCACATGCCGTCGCGTCCGGTTGACAAGCCCCGCGCTGCTCAGAGGGTTAACCGGAAAGGCGGGCGGAGGTTCCCTTGACGGCCTTGTCCGAGGGTCGAGACGCGACGACATGGTCACGAAGCTTGCGCTATCTTGCAATGCCGTCCGGCGGAAGTCGCAAACCGGCTGCGGAGGCCTTGCATCGTTTGACGATCGGGCAGCGTGGACAGTCTGGGCTCCCGGCGACGCAGATGTTCTGCCCCAGCTTTTTCATCAGGACATGGAAGTCCGCCAGATCGGCGGCACTCCAGCCCGGCAACATCTCCATCGTCCGGTCATAGGCGGTTCGCGTGCCGGCGCTGCTGCGAACGAAGCCGAACTCGCCCAGTATCCGCAGGACATGCGTGTCCACCACGAATGCTGGCATCCGCAAGGTGCTGAAGTTGAGGGTCGAGGCCGCGACCTTCCGCCCGACGCCCGGCAGGCGCTCCAGCCATCGAAGTGCTGCCGGAACGCCCAAGGAGCCGAGGAACATCAGGTCGAAATCCGGGCGGGAGGCCGCTATGGCGGCAAGGGCGCCGCCGAGTTGGCGTGCCTTGCGCTCGGGAAAGGTGACATCGCGGATGATCGCCTCGATCCGCGGGGCAGGGGCGAGGACGACGTCGGACCAGTCGGGATAGGCGTCAACAAGGCGGCGAAAGGCGCGGAAAGAGACCTCATCGCGCGTACGCCCGCTGATCAGGGATTTCACCAGCTGGTCGACGGGCTTTCGGACGGGGATCGGACCGGGCTGGCCGAAGCGGGCCCTGAGCCGGTCCCGCACCCATTCCATGTCTTCGACCGCACCGAAGCCGAGCAGCATCTGCATGGCCGATGATGCGAACATAAAGGGAACATTGCAAGGTAAAACCATCCGGCAGGCGATCAACAGTCCGTCACCCTGGCAAATCCGGTCCAGAAGCCCGGAAGAGGCGACAATCTGTGGTGTGGGCGGCTCTTCGGAGAGCTCCGGTGGAGTTGCGAAGTGGCGTGACGCTCGTCGACGTGATGCACGACCGGCCGCACCGCCGACAGGCGCATTCTCGGGCGGGCCGGATCGGATGGCGAGGACAGGGGGGCCGTCATGCCTGTTCGCGGGCGGAGCGGCTAACATATGACGATCATGTCAGTCTTGTCTGGACACCGGGCCTTACGAGGATCATTTTCACGAGGCGTGTCGGCACTGCCGACAGCCTTTCCGCGAGGATCGACCGACGAATATCACGCTGACCCTTCTCGACCTTGCCGGCACCGTCGCCCTGCTGCTGTGGGGTGTCCACATGGTGCAGACCGGCGCCCAGCGGGCGCTCGGTGCCGGGCTTCGTTCCTTCCTCGCGCATCGCCTGCACAACCGGCTGAGCGCGTTTGCTGCCGGTCTCGGCGTCACCACCTTGCTCCAGAGCAGCACAGCCACCGGATTGATGGTGACGGGATTCGCGGCCGAAGGGCTGGTGGCGCTGGTGCCGGGGCTCGCGGTGATGCTCGGAGCCAATGTCGGCACGACGTTGATCGTCCAGATTTTCGCCTTCGACGTCTCGCAGGTGGCACCGATCTTTGTGCTCGCGGGGTATCTGTTGTTCAGGCGGGCGCAGGCCGGTACGCGGGACTTCGGGCGGGTGTTCATCGGGCTTGGACTGATCCTGTTCGCATTGCATCAGTTCCTGACGCTGCTCGATCCGGTGACGGCCAACCCGCTGACCCGAGAGTTTCTCACCGCGCTCTCGACCCACATCGTCTTCATCGTGCTGATCGGCATCGCGCTGACCTGGGCCGCACATTCGAGCGTCGCGATAGTGTTGCTTGCGATGTCTCTCGCCACGAACGGCGTCTTGACCGTGCCGGCGGGGATCGCGCTGGCGCTCGGGGCCAATATCGGCACGGCGATCAATCCCGTGCTCGAAGGCGCTGCCCATGATCCTGCCACGCGGCGCCTGCCGCTCGGCAACCTTCTCTGCCGGATCATGGCCGTGCTGGCGGTGCTCGCCGTCTATCCTTGGGTCACGCCGTTCGTGACCGGCTTCGAGACCGTGCCGGCGCGGGCGATCGCCGACTTCCACACGGGGTTCAACCTTGTGCTGGCGGTGCTGCTCTTCCCGCTGCTCACGCCTTATGCCCGCCTGCTCGAACGACTTCTGCCCTCGCGTCCGCAGGAGAGCGCACCGGACGCGCCGCGCTATCTGCGGCCGGTCGCGGCGGGTGCGCCGGTTGCCGGAGCGCTGGGCGGTGCGATGCGCGAGGCGTTGCGGTTGTCCGATGTGCTGGAGGAGATGATCTCGGGCCTGCGCGATGCGCTCGCCAATCCGAGCCGCAGGCAGATCGAGGAAACCCGCGCACTCGATGACCGGCTCGATCACCTCAATCGGGCGATCAAGGAGAATCTGCTGGCAATCGACACCGGCCGCCTCGACGAGGCGACCAATGAGAAACTGGCCCGCATCCTGACCTTCTCGATCAACATGGAACAGGCGGGCGACCTGATCGACCGTGGCCTGCTCGGCGTCGCCAGCCGGCGGATCAAGCGCGGCGTTGCCTTCTCGAAGGAAGGAACCGCCGATCTGGTCGCCCAGGTGGATCGCCTGCTTGAGACGCTGCGGCAGTCCACCGCCGTGTTCCTGAGCGGCGACATCGCGGACGCGCGCGCGCTGGCATCCGAGAAGGAAGCGTTTCGGCGGCTGGAGGACGAGGCGACTGCCGCGCATTTCGATCGGCTGCGTTCGGGTAACGTCGAGACGGTCGAGACCAGCGCCCTGCATCTAGATGCGCTGCGCGACCTCAAGCGCGTCAGCAGCCATCTGATCGAGGCCTCGGCCTATCCCATCCTAAAGAAGCGGGGAGACCTGCTTCCCACGCGGCTGAGGAAAGTGGAATGAAGCGGACGGGTTTGGCCTGAGGACGCGGAAGGGCCAGCCCCTTGCATCGCAAGGCGATGCGTGGGCGCAACGGCTCTGGGGAAGGAAGCGATGACCTGTGGCGGAGAGGGTGGGATTCAGACTCTCGTGTGGTGTTTCGGCAACGCTTTCCAATCTGTCGACAAGATTTAAAGCATTGAAAGAACTATACTTTTTATATTTGACATGCGCTTGAAGCGCAAGTATCGGCTTGAAGATAGGTACAATAGTGGTACATTAAGCAGGTGCAATAAGGCTGGAATCGCCATGTCATTCGTGCCCCGACGCCGGAAGAACTACATCGTTTGGAAGAACGGGCGGGCGTACTATCGACGTGCTATCCCGGCGAAGTATCGTCCGTTGTTCGGGGGAAAAACGGCTTGGGTCATAGCCCTCAAGGGACATGGGAGCGCAGCGCTTGAAGCCGAGGCGGCTGCATGGGCGCACCAGCATAACGAAGAGCTTTCGGACCATGACGACTTGGGCGAGGAAGGCCTGCAAGCTTTCATAGACCAAGTGAGGGCGTATCAGGCAGACCCCGCGTCTTTCGATCCTCCTACGGTGGAGCCTCCGCCGGAACTGGAACTGCGCGAGTATGAGGGCGCGCGAGTTTCCTACTCTGTCGATCCCATGCGCCGGTCCGACTGGCGGGAGTTACCACCGATCTTTGTGGATGGTGAAGTTCGCGACGATTTGGCGTGGTCTGCCCACTCTGATCCGGCAGACATGCGCGAAGCTGTGAAGGCTGGACGTGTCGGCTTTACTCTACCTGAGGCCCGCGCGCGGGTAGCGCTTGCCTCAGCAAAGCGTCTCGCGAAAACAGCTAAAGACGCTGATCAGCGCGAGCTTGCCGACCTTCGCGCATACCGGGGCGAGCGCGAGCTTGAGGCCGCAGTCAGGGCGAAAGACGACTGCACAGTGACCGAGCTTCTGCCGCGCTGGAAAGCCTTCAAGAAACAGGCCCCCATGACATGGCAAAAACATGAGCAATACGTGCGGGAATTCGCTGGGCTGCATGGCGACCTTCACCTGTCCGCCGTGACCAAGCGCCATGTGGTCGAATACGTCGAACACGTCATGACGTTGACCCACAAGGGCGAGCCGCTGTCTCCGACCTCGATTGCGAAGCGGCTGGACTCGGTACGGGCAATGCTAGCCTTCGCCGTCTCCCGCGACCTGATCGAAAACAACCCGGCAACCGGGGTGAAGCCGCCAGAAGACAAGCGACCCAAGACGTCGCGAAGCTGGAAAAGCTTCACACCTGACGAAGTGGTCAAGCTGGTGGACATCTCGACCGAGCTATGGGCAAGCCGCAAGGAACGCACAGCGAAAGGCCGGGGCGCGGACCTCATGACGGCACTGCAATGCCTGATCTGGTCGGGAGGCAGACCAGAAGAAATCTGTCAGCTTCGCCGGGTCGATATCGACCTGAAACGCCGGTCAATCCGGATCACGAATGACGAAACGGAGGATGACGCGCGCGCCAAGGTGACGAAGAACGCCCATAGCATTCGGGAAGTCCCCATCCACCCGCAACTTCTGCCGATCCTTGAAGCACACCTCCGGAGTCACAACCACGCTCTCCTATTCCCCACCTTCGCGCCGCAGGTCCGACCGAAGGACTTGCGAGAAGCGGAACGTACTGGCCAGCCTGTCGAAATGCGGGGGCGGTACATGCACCCGATCAGTCGAGAGTGGACCGACCATCTGCGGGCCAAGGTGGCGGGTGATGACCCGCGTAAAGTCTTGTACAGCCTTCGCCATTCGTGGGCAGCGGAGTCCAGAAGGGCAGGGATGCCTGAGCACGTCCGCAACGCAATCATGGGTCACGCTGACGACAATCCACATGCCGGGCGGTACGGCGGGGACGCGGATTGGCTGGACGAAAAGCGAAAGTATCTGGACGTGATGAACTGCCTTCCTGCACCCCGCTGACGCGGGGCACGATCACGACAGCACAGACTGCGTTGCTATCAGCGGCAGGCGCTCAGTTTCCGCGAGCGCTGCATCAAGGTCTCGGATGCGCCGTCTAGAGGCAAGACGCTGCCCCGTCCAGACGGCTGGGAGGGTTTGGATTACGTAATGCTCTGGCCCGTTGTAGCTGATGACTCCTTGGCACTTGTCGAAGTCAAGATCGAAGAAAAGTAGGTGCTCTGCTCTCAACTCAACCGGGCGAAACGCCGGACCAAGTCCGCTCCCTGTCGCCTTGACCTGAACTGACCTCCCGTCTGGCGCATAGCCGTCAATGCCGGGATGCGATTTGCTGTCAACAAGTCGGACGCCGAACAACTCGACCGCTAGTGATTCCCCGATATCGCCAACGAGATTCCCATCGAGAGTGAAGTTCAATCGGGTCTGGTGGCCGCCTCTGTCGAACATCTGCCAGTAGTGATCCCGGACGCGATTACGAGCGCTTACTAGATCGGCGATGGCAGGGGGTAGTGAGAACGTCAGCATGAGAAACCTTTCTCAATCTTGTTGAACTTTTGCGGCAATCGACTGAGAGATTTCGGCAAGGATTCCGAGGCCAACCCCGATCAGCATACCGTACAGGCCCGAGTTCATAAGTCTACCCGGCGACATACCCGCCACGGTAGATGGACCGCCATCCGTGAAGGCGCTTATCGCACCGATCACTACATTTGCCGCGCCAAGCCAAAATGCCAACCGCGCGACGCCCAGACCAACCTTCGTGAAAAACATCAGTAGCTCCTATGTTACATCGCGACAGGCATAGCTGAGGGCCAGATTACGGGAAAGCCGTTCCGTCCTAACCCCTTGCCCGCCCTGCCAACTTTTGATAGATTCCTATTGACTTTTCGAAACTAGCCTTGAACCGAAATCGCACTTTGCTTGACTTCTGATTCGTTTTAAGGCAGTA
Organism: Tabrizicola sp.; assembly: GCF_036781545.1. Classification (GTDB taxonomy): domain Bacteria; phylum Pseudomonadota; class Alphaproteobacteria; order Rhodobacterales; family Rhodobacteraceae; genus Tabrizicola. Next base: position 12,576 of record NZ_DAIQAT010000015.1, on the reverse strand, counting down.
TTCGAGCATACCAGAAGTGCCCGGGGGGCACAGATGGCTTACCTAATCATGGACATAACGATGCCTCTCACCATCACCCGGCGGGCTATTGCGCCCGCGTGGAAATGCAATCTCCAAACAGTATCCCGGAGACTGAAAAATCTTCCGGTGAAGAACCTGCCGGGCGCTGGTAAGGGCCGCCCGCACCATAGCTATCAGCTTGCCGATGTTCTCTCGAAGGTGACGAAATCTATCCACATTGGCCCGCTCATCCGAGCGGCACAGGACGACATGAGCCTTAACGTGGGCAGTGGTCCTTCTGTCATGGCGAGCGCTGAAAGGCTGGAGCAATGGCTTACGGTGCCGATGCGCCAGCGCTACGCGGCTGTTCGGAATGCTATGACTGCCAGCCTTGCGAGCGCACGTGGCGGGGCCGCATATATGCCTTTCTTGGAAACGCTTAACCGCAAGGTTTTGCTCCACAGTGACGTGCTGCGCCACGTGGTTCTGGGACTTCCCAATAGGATCAGTTTCCAACATTTCGCCCCGGCTTTCGCCTTGGTCAATTCGACCTATGAGCCGGAAGAATTGGAGGCGGCAGCATGAGCAATACAAGCTTCTTTGAGATGGTAAACGCGTCCCCTGTTCTCTCGGAAAAATGGGTGAAAGTAGCAGGTGAAATTGTCTCTGCTGCCCGCGAACTGTTTGGCGTCCACTTGGATCACGATGACGTGGCTTCGATCACGGCGGCACGGGCGGCAACGCTAGGGCGGCATGATTTGGATGACTATATGGACGAGTTGTCTGCGCTGGAAAAAGTGAAGGCGCGAAACCCGGCGAAGTCAAAGCCCGCAAAGGAGACCAGCCCGCAAGAGCAGAAATCCTTGCCGGATGCCCGCACTGCGGCGCGCAACTTTGCGGAAGCCCGAGCAAACGGCTTTAAGGCCCCCAAAGGGCCGTTGCCTATCGACTCGCTTACGGATGAGCAGAAACTGCAATTTCTTGTCGGGCTGCCCCCGGTGATGGCCGTAAGATTTCGTTGGGCAGAAAGTGGGGTTTGATCAAATGAGTCGCAGTGACGAAATACTTAACCGCCTGATCGCCCTGACCCGAAACAACGGCGGGTTTGTCGCAACATGGAAACGCACAGGCTTCGACAAATTCACCTTCACAGTGACGGGTCATACGTTTTCAGCGGTGTGGGCAAATGAGGTCCTGCAGGCCGTGCATCCGGGCGCGGACATTGACCAACTCTACCCGGTCCAGCGGAAGGTGACGAAGCCCGTTGCCGCAGAAGTGGTCAAGCTCGCCCCGCCTGAACCTCGCCCTGCGGCCCCCCTCACGGCGGGGCAGCACAGGTCGATATCAGAGGCTGAGGCCGCAGATACACACAGACGCAGACGCCGCTGATCGTGGCGCTGTCAGCGCCCTTGGGCGGGCCATCGTAGGGTTCGGCCCGCCCCCACCACCAACATCCAAGAGAATGAACATGAACAACTTTGACCCCGCATCTGCGGGTGCGATGACGGCTGCAATCGACCACGATCTAGTCATGGAGTTTAGCAACTTGCTCTATGAACATATGTCCCCGAACCTGACGCATCCGTGGATGGTCGAATTTGATGACCTCGCCGAAGTCATCGGCGACCGGTACACCTACCGCGTCCTGCGGCGTCGTCAGTTCGATCCCGATCCCGATGGGCTTTGGTTCAAGCCCCGGTCGACTTACGACCCAACCCCCTGCAAGGAAGTGAACGTGAAGGCACTGGCCCCGGCGCTACGCCGCGCAATCAAGGCGCTTGACCCGTTGGGCCTCTGCCGCCCGTACATCGTCGGGGCGGAGCTATAACGCAGAGTAGCGCCGCCACAAAGCGAGTCGCCGAAGATCGCCGCCGCGATGCCGCCCGCGAGGTATGGAAAGCAAAATGGCGGGCAGCCGCGCAGGTGCGCGATGGCTGGACGGCTGATCAGCTTGAAGCCGAAGAGGCAGCGCTTGCTGCGGAGATTGCGCACCGGGTGGAGCGTGGGGAAGTCCAGAAGCTCGCGGGTAGCGCGTTGCTGAACCGCGATGCGGACCTGTCAAACCTTCTGACCGGGTGGGTCGTGGATGAGCGCGTGTGAGCTTTTTCGGCTTGAAGCTGAATTCTGTGCGAAAATGTGAAAGTCGGGAATTCAGCTTGAAGCCGAAGAGGTAGGCGCGGGGACGGTTCACGCAGAAGCCTCAACTTCGGCTTCAAGCTTAATCGCTGATATTAAACACTTTTTCAGACACCACGGTTGACCCGTGCCCCCGAATCGTGTCACAAGGACTATGTGCACTGACGCACCTAAAATAGAAAGGAAAGTAAAATGGATTATGCCAACGAATACGCCGCCGCCGCCCGGAAGGCGCTGGAAGCTATCGAATGGGATGGCTTCGATCCCCGCCCTGTAGGTGAGATAATCTTGGTCCTCGCCGCCGTTCTGGAAGACGCCGGGCATTCGAGTGCCAGCGTTTCGCAGATGCTGCGCAAGATGGCCGATGTGGGGGCCGCAGGATGAACCTGATCGACCTCACTGCCCGCGAACGTGCCGAGACGGAAATCCTGACCCTCTCCGCCGAACTGGTGGAAAGGGGGGAGCAAGGGGCCTTCCGCCACGTCGCCAAGCTGGCGCGGCGTGTTGCCGAGACGGCAGAGACTTTGACCACGAAAGACGCATGACTTGAACAAACAGACTGCCTCTGACTTCGCCCTGATTGAAGATGACGACCCGTTGCTGGGCAGCGTCGAAACCGAATTGAACAATGCCCGCGTCAGCGGGAAAGACTCGCCGGAATGGCAGGTCCTGCTTGACCGGCCCATGACCTTCCTTCTTCCCGATGACCTCAAGAAGGATGTGGAACAGAAGCGCTGGACCAATGCCACGGGCACCCTGCGCGACTGGATCAAGGGGCAGAAGGTCAAGGAAGGGCGCGGGGCGGAATGTGGCCTGTCGCGTCACCTTGAGCGCAAGGCAAAAGGGTACTTCCCTATCGTCTTCGGGGCGTCTGCGGGGAAGGAACGTACCGCCAATGCCATGGTGACGCAGGAATGCATGACCTTGGACCTCGAGTCCGGGGACTTCTACTTGGATGCGGTGGAGAGTGTGGCGGCGCTTGGGATTGCTTGCCTTGCCTATACCTCGTTCAACGATCAGGCGGAGAAATCCCACATCGAACGCGACAAGGTTCTTGCGTGGATGGACAAGGCAGGGCGTGAGGGTGACCCGACCGACGACGATGTAAGGGAATGGATGACTGCAACGGGCAAGTACCGCCCGTGGCATGTAGACTCTGTCCGTATCGCGACCCCATACATCCACACGCCTTTGGGCGTGATGATCGAGATTGCCCACGATCCGCTCGACAAATTCCGAATGGTCTTCGTACTCGACAAGCCGGTGGAGATTGGACGCATTGCGCGGAAGGTGCGGGATGGCCGCGACCTCTACAAAAGGAAGTTGCTGGGGCTGGCAGAGAAGCTGGGGCTTGTGATCGACGAGTCGTGTATCGACGTCTCGCGCGCCTTCTACATGCCGTCACACCCGCCCGGACGGGAAGGCGTGATCGACATTGTCCGGGGCCGCGCCCTGACCTTCGAAGAACTGCCGGAAGGTGAGTCCAGCAGGCGGAACGCCTTCGAGAAAGCGGGCGCTGGGGCCGAAGCGGACGGACGCGAGATAGCCGGAATGTCGGCAAAGGCTTGGGCGGCGAAGTACGCTAAACGGCTGGAAATCGCCCGTCTGATCAACTTGGAAGCAGATGGAAAGGTCAGGGAAGACAAGGGCGGGTTTCTGGTGGTCGAATGTCCGTTTGACGAATGGCACGGAAACGCAGGCGACCCCGACGACACCGGATGCCATGTCCGCGACGCAGACGGAGACACCGGATTTGTGTGGGCCTGCAAGCACAACTCATGCAGTGGGCATGACCGCCTCGACATGCTGCACAAGGCCGTTTCCGATGGGTGGTTTGACGAGTCCGGTCTCGTGTCGGACGATTACCTTGTGCCGCTGTCCGACGAAGAGTTGGAAGACGGAGAAGTCATCGAGGAATCCCCGGCGAAGTCTAGCCTCGATCCCGCCGCGCCCCTTGGCAAGACCGCGAAACAGAAGCTGGCCAGCCTTTCCGCCCGGTTCAAGCTCGTGAATTACAAGGGCAAGGTTCTGGTGATCCGCAACGTTGACCGGGCCGGAATGCTGGCGGGGGACGACGTTCTCGAATTCTGGACTAAGCCCGCGCTGAGAGACTTCTATGCCCACGAGGCGTGGCCCGAAGAAGTGGGCGAGGGCAAAAACAAGAAGACAGTATGGGTCAACCCTGTTGATAGGTGGTGGACGGATGAGGCGAAACGCCATTCCCGCGTTGTCTTCGATCCCTCCGACCGGCCGCGCGAATACGACGTGAACCTATATGACAAGAACCTGTTGGCGCTGATCCCTGCAGCGGGTGATCCCAGCCCGATTCAAGACTTCATCCGCGACGTGATCTGCGGCGGGGATGACAAGGCCTACAAATGGGTCACTCTCTACTTCGCGCACATGGTCCAGCGACCTTGGGAGAGGCCGGGAACGGCTTTGGTTCTGTATGGCAACGGGGGCGTCGGCAAGGGCACATTCGGCAGGATCGCCAGGCGGCTGGTAGAGCCTTACGACCTTCTCGCCACACACCCGGAACATCTGCTAGGCCGGTTCGCTGGCCCCTCGCTGGCAACGTCCTTGTGTGTCGTGTCCGAAGAAGCCGTGTTCGGGAAGTCTGCCGAGGCAGCAGATCAGTTGAAGGGCATGGCCACACAGCGAGACATGCGTGTGGAGGCGAAGCAGGTCCAGTCCGTCCAGATGGACGTGTTCTTCCGCATCATTATCGACAGCAACCACAACACTGCCGTGCGGATCGAAGGCAACAACAGCGAGCGCCGCTACATGGTCCTGCACGTTTCCGAGGCCATGAAAGGCAATCGCGACGGTTTCAGAAAGCTTTATGAGCATATCGAAGGCCCGGCGATGTGCGCCTATGCCGAATGGCTGGGGCGGTGGAACCCCGCTGACGCGGGTCTCGACTGGACGGACGTCAGGACCGCTCCTGAAACAACCGCCCGGAAAGCCATGTTCGTTGAATCGCTCCGGGCATCGGACAAGGCATTCCTGCAGTTGCTGGAAGATGGCGAATTCATCTGGCGCGAAGGGCAGCAAACTTTCCGCGTTGTGTTCGGCGACGGGGAAAACCGTATCCCGGCCCGTGCGCTGGACGAATGGGTTCGCAGCCTTGCCGGGCGGTATGACAGCGACATGCGCCCCGCTGCAGCTGTCTGGAAGCGCCTCTTCGGGGTGGAGTTGGATAGACCGAAACCGGCACGTGCGACGGGCGAGCGGCAGACCCTCGACGAAGGCGCGGGAGATTCCGAATATGCGTGGCAGCCCTTCGCGTTCAATACGCCAATGTATAGCTTGCCGGGTGTGCCGACGATCCGAGACATGATCCATGACAGAACGGGTCGAGAGGCAGAGAATTGAGCGAGGGCGGCGTCAGCCGCCTTTTCTGTTGCGGGTGTTGTAAACCGACTTTCCTAAGTTACTGAAATATAAGCAATGTTGTGAACGTTGCGTGTTGCAAGGGATTTTCAAATTGCGTGAATGGCTGGCGTGGGGCAGTCACAGGCCCTATTCCGCCCCACGGCTTTTTCTTATACAGTTTATTTTCTTACAACAACAACAACAAATACAACAAGATAGAGAAACAATTCAGAGAAGTGGGAAGTACAGACAACCCCACGTTCGCGCCCCCACGTTAGCCAATGCCAGCCGGGTTGGGTGACCCGCGTCAGCGGGTTTTCCGATCCCGATAGATGCTCTCGGACCTAAACCAACGATATTCGATTGGGTCGTCGAATGCTTCAGGGATTCGATCCTTTATCACCTTGATCAAGGGAAGTAACATCCGCCATGCCGCAGAGGCAAGCAAATTTGCTTCTGAAATCTCTTTATGGACATGGTGAGGTAATTCGCCATAGCTTGCAATATGTTCGGGAATAATCGAGTTCTTTCCAAAGCGATTGGGAGACGAATGCTCTGCCATAAATCGGGCGAAACGGTCTAGAGAGAAGCAGAAATCCACAAACATCGGTTGCACGCGGCGATCCTGAAAAAACGCTACACCTGAATCATGCTCACTGATCAGCATGCCCATCTCGGTTAGATACTGAGGGCTGATCGCATTATGATAATCGTGATCCAAGAGCATTGTCTTGAACTTGTCGGCCGAGTAAGATGCAATTTCTCTGGCAAGCCTAATATCATTCTTTGTCGCAGCTCGATAAATTACCTCATCGCTTTCCTTGAACTCAGTAAGAAGCCAGAAAACCACAGCGATCACAAACGCAAAGAACGCTTCTTCTCTCTCCTGAAGTGGCGTGTTCCTTGGCCATAGAAACCATGCAAGCATGAGGAGCGACGAGGTCCCTGCAGCAATTCTTGCAATCGTCTGATAGTATCTCTGAAACATTCCAGTCTTCCGCGCCTCTACCGTTCCTAGTCCCACCCTGCCTGACCTAGCTCTTGGTCAAACCACGTCTCGGCATCCGCACTTGCACCCCGAACAGATCGGAAGTCCAGATAGTGACCATACCCCTTGTCATCCAACCATGAACGGAACGCGCCGAAGCTACGGAGCTTCCCAGCCCCCGGCTGGACGCCCGTTGCCTCTGCCCACTTGTGGGCGAGGTGGCGGATTGCTGTTTCGGCTTCGTCTTTCTTCATTCCGAGGCATCCGTCTCTGCTAGCGCCTTCTGATAGGCCTTGATCGCCTCCACGAACGCAAGAGCCGCGTCCGCATTGGATACCATGTAGTCTTCCCGCATGCCCGTGTCCGACCGGAAACTGACCTGACCATAAGCACAGATAGGTATCTGGTAGTTGTCCTTGAACCGCCGGTCAGGGGACCCGTCCTTGTTCGTCTTGGCCCACGTCTGTCCTACCAACTTGGAATCCGGCGGTACGCTTTGTGTCTCATGGAAGCCGACCCCTTGGAAGCTGACCTGTAGTTGCCGAACGTCGATAAGCGCGAACACTCCGTCCGCCCGTGGGATCACGGCCACACCGGGATAGATTAGTACATCGTCGCCGTTGACGTTCTGGAGTCGCATGGCGCGTCCCGCAAACTGAATCAGGTCCGAGGAACTGAATTCGAAGGTCACGGGGTGGCGGTTCACCACCCGATCCGTGAGTGATCTTTCCACACGCTGATTGGTGGCCCGATCCGCAGTAACGTCCCAAATCTTGTTGCTAGATTTCAGCACATCAAAGGCGCGGACGGCAGTTGCATAGGCACGCTGGGCAGCGTCCCCCGATTCAAAGCTGACTTCAATCTTCGTATTACCTTCCCAGCTTGCCAGCCTTTCCACCTCCGCTTTCGTGATCGGCAATGCGACCTCCAATTCCGCAATGCGCTGCTTGTAAAACCATCGGAATAGGCTTCCCTTCCGCCGGTTTAATTCCCCCCTTTGCTGGACTTCCTCGCCACGCGCTTCCATAAGGTCGGCCTTGACCTGTGCCTGTTGCTCCCGCGCCTTGGCTATGAGGTCCCGCAACGGCAGTAGAGAGTTGCTGGTAAGGACCTCTACAGACGCACTGGAAATCTCAGTCATACCGGCCTGCGGCATGTAGACCCGCGCGGACTCAGGCGTGTTGCCGTTTGCTGGCGTCTCGACCGGCGGACCGTCGAACCCACGCGACGCAGGGGCAGTCCCTCCCCCCCGTCCGAAGGGCACCACATGCGAGCTATAGGACAGACCCGTACCGGGCGCTCCTATCGTGGTGCGGACCCCCTGCTTGCCTATGTTCACCGTCGCGCCGGGTACTCCAATGCTTGTGCTGATACCTCGCTTCCCGACATTGATCCGGACACCGGGGAAGAGGGTGAATGTCTGCCTGAAACGCAATGTCATTCCGCAACCTGAATAGGACCTAGTGACTTTATAGCCGAGTTTTATGGATTGAGAGAATGTCTAAAAACTCCCCACAGGTGCTGTCGACCGCGTCGACTGCAACTCCTGACCGTTGCAGTTGGGGCCGTTTGAAGCTTCGGCGGAAGACTCTTTGACGCGGGTTGGAACATCCGCATGAACTTGTTTTCATACGATTTCTCTAGATACTGCCGTCTACTCACGCAGGCGCGTGCAATGTGCCTTCGGCGTCTTAAATCGATGCAACCGGTTGCAACCGCGCCTGAAGCCGCGCGCGGCAGATTCCAGATAACATCCCGCAACACGCCCCGAGACGGAGACCTCACACTGGAGTGTTCCGACCGGTTTACAGAAGTGAGCCGTACTTCGTTGCCTGTCCCAAGATTGGCCGACAAGAATCTGAAAACTGTCCTTCTCGCTCACCTGTCCGATTGGAGTATACTCAAAAAGCTCGCCCAGAATGCCCACGTTTTTGTCCGAATAGACTTGGAGAATCATTTATAGGACGGTAGACTATTTTCGGACAGTCATACGAGACAGGGAGGGCGTACATGGGCGAGTTGATTGGATATGCGCGGGTATCGAGCAGTGCTCAGTCTCTCGATCTTCAGGAGGCTGCACTGAAGGACGCAGGCGTCGAGCCGGAACACCTGTACTCGGAGAAGGCCAGCGGTCGGAAGCGCGAGAACCGGGAAGCTCTTGAGGAAATGCTCACCCGTGGAATCCGCAAAGGTGATACCGTTGTATGCACCCGTCTCGACCGACTTGCCCGAAGCACTCGCGACCTACTGCAGATTGCTGAAACGCTCGAAAGCAAGGGCGTGAGTCTTCGGGTTCTCGATCAGCCAATTGACACCAGTACGCCCGGCGGCAAGTTGTTCTTTACTATTCTTGGTGCATTCGGCGAGTTTGAGGCGACTATCCGTGCCGAACGCCAACGTGAGGGGATCGACGCCGCTCTCGCGAAGGGTAGCGCTAGCCCTTTCAAGGGTCGTCCCGCAACTATCGATGGAGATAGGGTGGCGAAGCTGAAGGCGGTGGGAAAGACGCCAACACAGATTGCGAAGGTGTTGGGGATCGCTAGATCGTCTGTCTATCGATATATGAAAGACGTCGAGAACCGCGCAAGTCAGCTCAGCTAACTAACGTACACCTAAGAGAGTGGACCTACAGTGAGGCAAGAGAAGAGGCCGGTAGGGACCCAAGGGGGGGCGTACTAGCCTCGGTCATGTGGCCGGGTAGTGGCCGCGAGCAGGTTGCACAGCAACTAAAGCGTCTCAGACGTCATGCGCGTGCTGTTCTAGCAGTGTGCTCGCTTGCTCCGAGAGCCAACGTGTCGCATATTAAACCAAGAATAGAAAATGCGAGGCAAGTAGTGTCGGAAATACCTAGTCGGTTTCTTGAAGCTCGCTGTAAGTGTTGCGAGAAGGAAACCAAGGCTCTGGTGCTTTGCGCAGGGTACGAGGGCGAGGCTTGGCGTTCCAAGAAGCTTGCGTCTCATCTGTTTGCTTGGCTTCCGCAGGTCGCTCTAGACCAAGCTCGCAAAGACACATTCGACGTGTCTAACTGGGAGGAGCGGATAGAGCTTGCAGCAGCACACGTCTACCGGACGAAGAAGACCGCGAACAGGGGCGAGATTGGTGAAATACTCTTGCACATTGCATGCGTACAGGACTTCGGCACTCTACCAGTTCTGTGCAAATTGGTTCTCAAAACGAGCCACAACGATACTGTAAAGGGCTTTGATGCAGTACACGTCGTCTATTCCGATGATGATTTCGAGCTGTGGCTCGGAGAATCTAAGTTCTATAAAGACTCAAAGCGGGGAATAGATGACGCAATTAAGTCAATCCGTGAGCATCTCCTGCCAACCTTTTTGGACACAGAGAAAGCGATGTTGTACGGGCACGTGCCCGACCACATTCCAAATGCAGAAAAGATTCGGGCCCTCTTTCACAAGAATACATCGAGCGACATCCTTTTGAAGCGGTCAGTCTTTCCGGTGCTCGTTTCCTATGAAAGCAAAACAGTCGCTGGTCATAAGGCGCTTTCAGACACTTACGTTCAGGAACTTCAGGCGGAAAGCGATGCACTACTCCAATATCTTGAGAAGGAAGCGGTCGGAATTCCGATCAGAATTCAAGTTATCTTTGTTCCAATTTTTCTGAAGAATGACCTTATCGAGCACTTTGACAAAAAACTGGAGGCGTTCCAATGAGCGTGATGGAGACTCTTCGCAAAATCGAAGATGGGTTGCCACTATCAGGGGATATCGTGTTTGACGCCATTCTCGAAGCGAGCAAGATTTCCAAGTCAGATCGCTATGAGGACCAAGAAGCACTCGAGATTGCCATTCGTCTACTTGATGCAAGCGAGCGGGGCCTTGTTCCATACGGTTCACACGGTGCAATCGAGCACCTTGCGGAAGAGTGTGGGCTGTATCCCTACGTTGATATCGAGAAGCTAAACCCTCTCCGCGCCTCTCTCATAGAATCCTTTTCTGTTGGTTTGGACGAGAAAGTCTATCTCCATGCAAAACAGATGGAGGTGCTATCCCACTTGCTGGCCGGGGAAAACGTCGCCCTAAGTGCTCCGACTAGCTTTGGGAAGAGCCTGATTGTTGACGCATTTGTTCAGCAATCTGGCCCGGAGACTGTTGTTGCGATTGTTCCAACTATTGCGTTGATTGATGAAACTCGGAGACGACTAGAAAGAAACTTTGGGGACCGATATCAGGTAATCTCGAAACCGTCCGATTCTCGCGTGGCAGAGCGTGCAATTTATGTGCTTACTCAAGAGCGCTATCTCAATCGCGATGAAATTTCGAAAATTGACTTTCTCTTTGTAGACGAGTTTTACAAGCTTGATCCGCGCCGCGAGGACTTGAGGTTTCGGACGCTGAATGTGGCACTTTATCGCGCACAGCGAGTATGCAAGCAGTTTCTCCTCGCAGGTCCAAATATTACCGCTTTGAGTCGAGGGCCTGCGTGGAAGAGTCGCATCAATTTCATTCGATCAGATTATCAGACTGTAACGCTTAATACAGTTGATCGAACGACGAGCGATGAGAAATTTGGAACTTTCTTAAATGATCTGCGATCTGTCGGTGAGCAACAGTCTCTTGTATACTCTAAATCGCCTCCGGCCTCCCGACGGTTGTTGGAAGACTTGCTTTCAGCAGGCTATTCTCAAGAGTGTGAGGTCGGCACGGAGCTTAGCCAATGGATAGCTGCGAATTATCATCCCGATTGGGTGCTAACCGATGCTGTTAAGAACGGTATTGCATTGCACCATGGCAAGATACCTCGGGCGCTTGCACAGCTTTTTGTAAAACTATTCAATGACGGTGAGCTTCCCGTCATGTTATGTACCTCTACGCTTATCGAGGGGGTCAATACCTCCGCTGAGAATGTTTTCGTTTTTGATAAAGAGATTAGTACTCGGCCGTTTGACTATTTCTCGTTTGCCAATATTCGTGGTCGTGTGGGTCGAATGATGCGTCATTTTGTCGGGCGGGTTTTTCTTTATCATGCGCCTCCTCTGCCAGACGAACTAACTGTTGAAGTTCCGGTTTTTGGCGATCCAAGTGAGTCAGATGACTATATACTTATGAACTACGACTCCGGTGATCTTGATGGCGCGGCTCTTGAGAAACAGTTCGCCCTGCCACTTGAGTACGAAGTAAATTTTGAGACGCTGAAACAGTTCGGGCATTTTGGAGGTCATGCGCTCCAAGAGACAAAGGGTGCAATTAGGAAGCTGCTCGTTGAGAGACCTCAGAGCTTTGAGTGGAATGGATTTCCTGACTACAATCAGAAGATTGCGTTAGCGACGGTAATTCGACCGCTCCTTTCTGCTAAAGGAGACAAGTCCGCTAGGTTGACAGTAAAGCAAATGGTGTGGGCGTGGGATAAATTGATGAAGCTTGGATCGCTACCAGATTTTATTCAATGGTTTCAAGAGACGTTCTCAGGTGACGCAGTTCAAGAAGGCATTGACAGGGCCTTGGAATTCTTAAGCTCGTGCGAGTTCAACCATGCAACGGCAACGGCTGCAGTAAACCGTCTCGTTTCCGAGCTCCGACCGACTTTGCGCGCTGACTATTCGTTATATGCGCTTCAGCTTGAATCTTGGTTCCGACAGCCTTGGCTGAAGGAATTGGACGAGCTTGGTGTGCCGGTTCCTCTCTCGGAGCGGTTACAGGATTTTGTTGGTCGCCAAAATAACTATAGAGATGCCCTTAGGAAGATGTCCGAACTTTCAGAGGACACTCTTAGGAGACTTTCCCCAATAGACAGGCTGCTTCTTTCCAGAGCCACGAAACACCTTCGGAGGGGCTCCGCGTTGCTCTAAGGCGGAGGAGTAGGACTGTTCTAAGGAGTGAAGGTGAGGTGCTGAGGTATTTCGGTGCTAGAGCCACCTGAAACTGAGGGCTTCCTTAGTCGTCGTGCTCTGACTTAATGCTGGGAGGTGTCGTTGTAGGTACAATAGGGAGTACAATAGCCTGAGTCGGAGAGCCCCCAAGATGGCTACTTTTTCATTGAAATCAATTAGATGGGTGATTGGCGGAGAGGGTGGGATTCGAACCCACGGTAGGCGCAAACCTACAACGGTTTTC
>NZ_DAIQAT010000014.1:0-45193 GCF_036781545.1 Tabrizicola sp. | reverse complement strand
CCGGCGGGGCCGCCGAGCGACTTGTAGGTGCTCATCGTCATCAGATGCGCGCCTTCGGTCAACGGGTTGGCCCAGACGCCCCCGGCGATGATGCCGCACTGGTGGGCGGCGTCGAAGAGCACTTTGGCGCCGACCTGGTCGGCGATCTTGCGCACCTCGGCCACCGGATGCGGGAAGAGGTTCAGGCTGCCGCCGACGGTGATGATCTTCGGCCGCACGGCGTGGGCGAGGTCGTGAAGCGCGGCAAGATCAAGGGTATAGCCATCGGCGTCGATGGGGGCGGGGTGGGTGGTCAGCCCGTAGAGGCCCGCGCAGCCCGCGGAATGGTGGGTGACATGGCCGCCGATCGTGCCGGGCGGCGCGATGATGCTGTCGCCGGGCTTCGCCAGCGCCATGAAGCCATAGAGGTTCGCGAGAGCGCCGGAGGCGACGCGGATTTCCGCGTATCTGGCGCCGAACACCTCGGCGGCGAGTTCGGCGGCGATGACCTCGATCTCCTCGATGGCCTCCAGCCCCATCTCATACTTGTCGCCGGGATAGCCGAGCGAAGGGCGCGAGCCGATGCCGGAGGCAAGCGCGGCTTCGGCCCTTGGGTTCATCACGTTGGTGGCGGGGTTGAGGTTGAAGCAGTCCTGATCGTGAATCTCGCGGTTCTTCGCGATCAGCGCATCCAGGCGGGCGGCGACCGTGCTGGACGGCTGGCCCGCCTCGGTCGCGAGGCGCTGGATGTAGGTTTCGCAAGCCTGCGAGACCCAGGGACGAGGGGTGAGATGGGGCATGGCGGTCTCCTTTACCTTGGAGCCTAGTCAGCGCGGGGCTTGCGGACAAATCAGTTCTGCGGAAAATTAGGGTCAGGAAAATTGAACCATGCCGGTTGCACCACCACCCCTGACCCGCCTGCCGCTGAACGCGCTGCGTGCCTTCGAGGCGGCGGCGCGGACGGGGGCCTTCACGCTGGCGGCTGCGGAATTGGGGGTGACACCCGGCGCGGTGACGGCGCATGTCAAGGCGCTGGAGGACCGGCTGGGGGCTGCGCTGTTCGAGCGGCAGGCAAGGGGGGTGCGGCTGACGGCGCTGGGGCTGGCGGCGGCGGAGGAGTTGACCGGCGCCTTCGATGCGCTGGCGGGGGCCGAGGCGCGGCTTCGGGCGCTGGCCTTGCCGCGGGAGGTGCATATCGCGACGCTGCCCGCGATTGCGCAGCTGTGGCTGTCGCCCCGGCTGCCGGCGTTGCGGGCGGCGGCACCGGAGATTTCCGTCTCGATCACCGCGCTGGAAGCGCCGCCGAACCTGAAGCGCAGCCTGCATGACCTGAGCCTTTTTCCGGCTGAAAGAGGGGGCAGGCTGGTGGCGCCGGATGAGCTGTTTCCCGTGTGTTCCCCCGTGCTTGCGGCGCGGCTCACGTGCGTGGAGGACCTCGGCTTGGTGCCCTGTCTGTCGGATACCGCCTGGGATCGGGACTGGGAGATCTGGCTGACGGCCGTCGGGGCGACCGCGGCGGTCCGGGGACCGGTCTTCTCGCTTTACGCGCTGGCGGTGGAGGAGGCGGTGAACGGGGCCGGGGTGCTGATGGGACATGGCGCGCTGGTGGCGGCGCATCTGGAGCGCGGCACATTGATTGCACCGTTTCCGCAAAGGGTGCCGCTGGCGGCAGGGTTCCGGCTGTGGTCCGCCCGCCCCATGGAGCGGGGCGGAGCGGTGGAGCGGGTGGCAGGGTTCCTGGCGGGCCGGGTCTAGGGGATGGCGGAAAAGACCGTGTGTTCGTGGGACGTTCTCAACCGCGGGCCTTTGCCGCGCCGCTGATCCGGCCTAGCCTTCGCCCGGACAAGAAGGAGCCGCCGATGAAGACCCTGATGCTTGGCAAGACCGGCCTGACGGTTTCCGAACTGTGCCTCGGCACGATGACCTGGGGCACGCAGAATACGGAAAGCGAGGGCCATGCCCAGGCCGACATGGCGCTGGAGGCCGGCGTGACCTTCTGGGACACGGCGGAGATGTATCCGGTGAACCCGGTCAGGGCCGAGACGGTGGGGCGGACGGAGGAGATCATCGGCAGTTGGCTTGCCGCCCGCGGCGGGCGGGACCGGATCGTGCTGGCGACCAAGATCGCCGGGAAGGGTCAGACCATCCGGCCCGGAGAGCCGGTCACGGGGGCGACGATGCGGGCGGCGGCCGAGGCCTCGCTGAAGCGGCTGCGGACCGACTATATCGACCTGTATCAGCTGCATTGGCCGAACCGGGGCAGCTATCACTTCCGCCAGTCCTGGCGTTATGCGCCAGCGGGAATCGACAAGGCGGCCGAGACGGCGAACATGACCGACATCCTGACCACGGCGCAGGCGCTGGTGGCGGAAGGCAAGATCCGGGCCATCGGTCTGTCCAACGAAAGCACCTGGGGGGCGGCGCGCTGGCTGCATCTGGCCGAGACGCTGGGCCTGCCGCGGATGGCGACGGTGCAGAACGAATACAGCCTGCTCTGCCGTCAGTTCGACACCGACTGGGCCGAGCTTTCTGTGGCCGAGGACATGCCGCTTCTGGCTTTTTCGCCGCTGGCGACGGGCCTCCTGTCCGGGAAATATGCGGGCGACGTGATCCCCGACGGCTCGCGCCGGAGCTTGAACCCGGACCTGTCGGGCCGGATCACCCCCCGGGTGTTCCCGGCGGTGGCGGCCTATCTGGGGGTGGCGGCGCGGCATGGGCTGGACCCCTGCCAGATGGCCATCGCCTTCTGCCGGACGCGGCCCTTCCCAACGATCCCGATCATCGGAGCGACGACGCTGGACCAGTTGAGGACCAACATCGGCGCGGCGGGGATCACGTTGTCGTCAGAGGTGCTGGAGGACATAGCGGAAACCCACCGGGCCCATCCGGAGCCCTATTGACGGGGCTTGCGGCAGAGAGGCGTTCAAGGCACTTGTTGCGCGAACCGGAGAGCCCGATGTCGCGTCTTTCGCTTGTTGCCGTTCTCGTCTGTGCCATGACCTTCGTGGCGGGCTGCCAGATGTCTGGTCCCGGAAAGGGGTCGCACCCCACCCCGGCGTCGAATGCGGTGACGGGGGAGCCCATCGAGGTGACGGCGCTGGATGCCGCGCCAGGCGCAGGTCCGGCGCCGGTGGCTTCATCGGCGGCGGGAACCGCGGCGGCTGCGCCGCAGGCGGCCGCCGGACCGGAGGCCGCTTCCGCACCGGAGGCAACCGTCGCGGCAGAGGCCGCCCCTCCGGCACCGAAGCCCGATCTGGCCGAGACGCCGGTGACGCCGAAATCGGAACAGCAGCTGGCCTGCGAGAAGAAGAAGGGCCACTGGGCCAGGGTTGGCAAGGGCGGCACGCGGGCCTGCGTGTTCAAGACCCGGGATTCGGGCAAGCGCTGCACCAAGGAAAGCCAGTGCGAGGGCGTGTGCCTGGCGCGGTCGGGCACCTGCGCGCCGGTGAAACCGATGTATGGCTGCAACGAGATTTTCCAGGACAATGGCGCGCGGGTGACGTTGTGCCTCGACTGATGCTGGCCCTCACCGTGCTGCTGGCGGCCTGCGTGGCAAAGCCCGGCCCCGCGCCCGCATTCCGGGCGGCGGCGGCGCCGATCTGGTCGGCGGCGGCGTTCCAGCCGGGGCAGGCGGCGGGCACCTGGCGGCAGGTGGCCGATTTCCGCGATGCCGGATCCTGTGGGTCGGGCGGGGTGGAGATCACGCCGGACGCGCAGGGCCTGCGGCTGGCGGGGACGCTGTGCCTGGCCGGGAAGGCCGAGACGGTATCCGGCACCGCGCCGCTGGTCGGGCCGGGGCGGCTGCGGGTGAAGGGCGAGGACTGGTGGGTGATCTGGGTCGACAGCGGCTACCGGACGCTCGCCATCGCCACGCCCTCGGGCCGGTTCGGGATCGTGCTCGACCGGGGGGCGATCCCTGCCGACCGGCTGAATGCCGCGCGGGAAATCTTCGACTTCAACGGCTACCGGACCGAAGCCCTGACCGCGCTTTAACGGACGCGGTCGATCAGGGTTTGCAGATGGGCCTCCATATCGCGCGCGCCGACTTCGGCTTCGCGGACCAGAAGGTCGAAGTGCTGGGTGATGGTTTCCACCCGTGCCGAGTCGCGGAAGGCGAGGTAGTGGCGACCGAGGTAGATCACCGCCAGAAGCGGGCCGAAAACGGTGACGGGGGCCGAGAAGAGCTTCCGTGCATCGAAAAGACAGATGCGGAGCGACGGGTAGAGCTGGCCGCAAAGCGTCATCAGCTGGCGGAGCTGGGCCAGACGGGTCTCGGCGGGCAGGCCCTCGTAATAGCCCGATCCGGTGGCGAAGGCGGTCAGTTCGTGCATCGGCAGGGCGATTTCATAGTCGGACCCCGCGCCACGCATCCATTTCAGCCGGTCCTCGAAGGCGCCGAGGGCCTGTTCGGCGGTGCGGCCGAGTTGCGGCCGGTATTCCCATTCCACCACGGCGCGGGTCTTCAGCATGTCGGGCAGAGTCGCGGGGACATGGCGAATCTTGTAGCCCGCCGCCTCCTGATGCCAGCCGAAGATCCGCTCGTCGATCAGCGCGCGCGGGGCTTCGGTCAACGACAGCGAGGCGGCGAGGAGGTCGGCGATGGGTTCGGGGCGGCCGGAAAGGCCGAGAAGCCAGTCCGCGCTGATGCCAAGCGCACGCGCGCAGTCGGCCGCCAGCTGCGCGTTCGGAAGCCGGGTGCCGGGTTGCAACAGCGCCGAGATGGTGGAGCGGTCGACCCCGGTCTGCCGGGCAAGCTCGGCCTGGGTCATCCGGCGCGCAGCCATTGCCTCGGCCAGCCGGGCGCGGAACTGGGAGGCACGGTCGCGTTTATCGACTTTATCCATCATTTGATGATTTTACAGAACGAAGGTTGAGTCAAGTTTACAATACCCTGAATTCACGGCAGGGCGGGGCTTTGCTACAGTATCCCCAGTCTTTTGGGAGACCATCTTGCAGAGTGCCCGGGCCACCGAATGGCCGACCGTCCTTCTCTTCGCCGCAACCTATGCCCTCTGGGCCTTCGGCACCACGCTTCTCTGGCCGATCAGCCCGGTGCTGGCGATTATTGCCACCGGCATCGCCGTCGCACAGCTTGCCTCGCTGACGCATGAGGTGCTGCACGGCCACCCGTTCCGCTCGCAGCTGCTGTCCGAGGCGCTGGTCTTCCCGGCGACGGGGCTTTTCGTGCCCTACCTGCGGTTCAAGGACACGCATCTCCAGCACCACAACGACGCGGCGCTGACCGATCCCTACGACGATCCGGAATCCAACTTCTGCGACCCCGCGGTCTGGGCGCGGCTGCCGGGGGTGGTGAAGCTGATCCTGCGGGTCAACAACACGCTGGCGGGGCGGGTGCTGATCGGCCCGCTGGTGGGCACGGTGACGTTCCTGGCGCAGGATCTGCACCTGGCCGTGCGGGGCGACCGGCGGGTGATGCTGGCCTGGGCGCTGCATGTGCCGGGGCTGGCTCTGGTCGTCGCATGGCTGTGGGCGGTGGGCGATATGCCGGCCTGGGGCTATCTGGCGGCGGTCTATCTGGGTACGGCGCTTCTGAAGGTGCGGACCTATCTGGAGCACCGCGCGCATGAGGCTGCGCGGGCACGGACGGTGATCATCGAGAGCCGGGGTCCGTTCAGTCTGCTGTTCCTGAACAACAATTTCCACGTCGTCCACCACATGCACCCCGCGGTGCCCTGGTACCGGCTGCCCGGGCTCTATGCCGCGCGGAAGGACCATTACCGGCGCCGGAACGAGGCCTACGTCTACCGCAACTACACCGAAGTCTTCCGCCGGTATCTCTTCACCCCGAAGGATCCGGTGCCGCATCCGATCTGGCCGGTGCGGAAGTCGGGGGACTGATCGCTGCGGACTGCTCCTCGTGCGACGTCGTCTTCTCGTCGCGCGCGAGGAGGGACGAAGTCAGCGACGAGCGATCCGTCAGACGATCCGGCGGAACTGCGGGGTCGTGCCGGAATTGTCGAAGAAGGGCACGCCGGGCTGGTCGCCCCCCGTCACCAGCACCGCGACTTCGGCCAGCACGACCTCGGTGATGAAGGGCAGGTCCAGCGCGCGCGCATCCGGCAGGGGCAGCCAGCGCAGGTGCTGCAACTCGCCCGAGGCGGTGGCGAAGTCATTGCCGTCGCCATCCAGGCTGTCGGCATGGGCCAGAAGGAAGCGCGCATCGAAGCGGCGGGTCCGGCCGGGGGGCGTGATCGCCCGGAAGATGAAGCGGAGCGAGGGATGCTCCATCGCGGCGAGGTTCAGGCCGGTCTCCTCGGTCAGCTCGCGCAGCGCGGCGGCGACCAGCACATCCGGGCCGGGGGCGTCGTCGTCGGCCATCAGCGTCAGGCGACGAGCGCAGTCGGGGGCGAGGAATCCGGGGCGGGCGGCGGCGTGATCCTCGGCATCCACCCGGCCGCCGGGGAAGACGAATTTCGACGGCATGAACACCGCGCCCTCGCCGCGCTGGCCCATCAGGACCTGCGGGCCAGCCGGGCTTTCGCGCCAGAGGACGACGGTCGCGGCCGATCGGATCGGTTCGTCAGTCATTGGCGCGAGAGCCGAAGCCGTGCATCCGGTTCGCCCATTGCAGTGCGACCAGCGCGCCCTTCAGCCGGGGCAGAAGGTAGAGTGACAGCGCCACCGTGCCG
Source organism: Tabrizicola sp. (assembly GCF_036781545.1). Lineage (GTDB taxonomy): Bacteria > Pseudomonadota > Alphaproteobacteria > Rhodobacterales > Rhodobacteraceae > Tabrizicola. The sequence goes on along the minus strand of NZ_DAIQAT010000014.1, from coordinate 38,564 downwards.
ATGGTGAATCCCACCGCCATGACCAGCGGCTCGGGCCGGAACTTGGTGTAGGTGAACAGAAGCACCGGCGCGAGCAGGTGGCCGACGATCAGGATCGTCATGTAGGCCGGGCCATCGTCGGCGCGGTGGTGGTGCAGCTCCTCGCCGCAGACCGGGCAGGCGTCGCGCACCTTGAGATAGCCGCGCAGCATCGGACCCGCGCCGCAGTTCGGGCAGCGGCGGCGCCAGCCCCGCAAGAGGGCAGGTTTCAGCGGGCGCTCTTCGAGGTCGGTCACGGATGTCGTCTCGATCATGGTCATCGGCAGGGTCCTGCGCTTCGGGCGCTTTGGCAAGAGCCGCGAACATAGACATGCACCCGACCTTTTCACAGGGGAAAGACGGGGCCTGCGCCCGGATGTCGCAAATACCTCCGACGGAAACCTCCGGCCGGTCCGTTTGATGGGGCAGAAGGGCCGAAAGGACGGTCCCGAGGCAAGGAGAAGACAATGACTGCACCGAAGAAATCCGTGATCGCCGGTCTGGCCGTGTTGGGCGCCCTGCTGGGTTCGGCCGTGCTGGCCGACAAGGGCGGGATGGGCATGGGGGGCCGCGGCGGCCCGGACGACGCCCGCGGCCCGATGCTGATCGAGCTTTTCGAGAGCATCGACACCGACAAGGACGGCAAGATCACCTATGCCGAGCTTGAGGCGCACCGGAAGGCCGAGTTCGATGCGGCCGACGCGAACAAGGACGGCGTGCTCGACGCGGATGAGCTGTCGGCCCGCGCGCTGGCGCGGTTCCAGGAGAAGCTGGCGGAGCGCACCCAGGACATGCTCGACACCATGGACAACGACGGCAGCGGCAGCCTGTCGCCGGACGAGCTGGGGCAGGGCCCCGGGATGCGCAACTTCGCCCGGATCGACACCGACAATGACGGCTTCGTCACCAAGGAGGAAATCCAGGCCGGGATGAAGCATCACAAGAAGCGCGGCCACGGCTGGGGCATGGGCGACGACTGAGCCTTTGCAGGGTACCGTTCCAGCGCTAAGCAAGCGGGCATGACCATGGCCTTCGACGCGCAAGGGGAGATCTCGGACGAGGCGTTGATGGTGCTCTACGCCAGTGGAGACCGTCACGCGGCGCTGGCCTTGACCCGGCGCGTCACTCCGCGCGTCCTGGCCTATGCCGCGCGGCTTCTGTCCGGCGACCGGGCCGAGGCCGAGGACGTGGCGCAGGAGACGATGCTGCGGCTCTGGAAGGTCGCGCCCGTCTGGCGGCAGGGCGAGACCAAGGTGACGACCTGGGCCTACCGGGTCGCCACCAACCTCTGCATCGACCGCCAGCGCGCGCGGGGCCGCAGGCGGCAGACGGCGCTGGACGAGGCGCCCGAGGTAGCGGACGCCACGCCGGGGGCCGAGGGGCGGCTGATCGCGGCGGGCCGGATGGCGGCGCTTGAGGCGGCGCTTGCCGACCTGCCCGACCGGCAGCGACAGGCGGTGGTGCTTCGGCACCTGGAAGGGATGACGAACCCCGAGATTGCGGCGATCATGGAGATCGGGGTCGAGGCGGTGGAAAGCCTGACCGCGCGCGGCAAGCGGGCGCTGTCGGCGATCCTGGCGGGCCGGAAAGAGGCCTTGGGCTATGAGGATGACGGATATGCAGGATGATCTCGACGACCTGCTGGCAAGTGCGGCGCGGCGGCCTGCGGTGCCCTCCGAGGCGCTGATGGAGCGGGTGCTGGCCGATGCGCTGGCCCTGCAGCCGCAGGCGCCGGCACTTCGGCCGGTGGCCGCGCCACGTCTCGGGCTTCTGGCCCGGCTGGCGGCGATCTTCGGCGGGGCGCCCGCGCTGGCGGGTCTTGGCACGGCGGCGGTCTTCGGGCTGGTGCTGGGCTACTACAGTCCGGCGACGCTGGACTATCTGGTCGGGTCCTCTGCCGATGCGGCCGAGTTCTTCCCCGGCACCGATCTCCTGACGACGGAAGGTTGAAGATGAGCGACCCGAACAGCACTGTCCCGACCCCGCAGCCGGCGACGACGGCTCCGGCCACTTCGCGCGGGGTGAAGATCGCGCTGGCGCTGTCGCTGGCGCTGAACCTGGGCGTGGCGGGGCTGGCCCTCGGCGCCTGGCTGGGCGACGGGCCGCATCGGGGAATGCCGCGCGACATGTCCTTCGGCCCGTTCAGCGCGGCGCTGGACGCCGAGGACCGCCGCGCCCTGCGCCGGGCGCTGATGGATCGGCTGGGCGAGTTCAGTACCCAGCGCGAGGCGGCGCGGGCCGAATTCGCCGCGCTTCTGACCGCCCTGCGTGCCGATCCGTTCGATGCCGGGGCGATGAAGACGGCGCTGGCCGCGCTGGAGGCGCGCAATGCCGAGCGGCTGGAACTGGGCCGCAGCTTGATCGAGACCCGGCTGATCGAGATGACCCCGGAGGAACGCGCGGCCTTTGCCGACCGGCTGGAAAAGGGGCTGCGCCATGGGGGGAAGGGCTGAGGCTGCGGCAAGGCGAAAGGGTCACGGCGCCTGTCGGGCCAGAGGCGGCCAGACCGCACGCGACGCAGCTTTCGGTGCAGGTCCGGCTCAGGCGCTCATCCGGTAAGTGACCTGGTTGCGGCCTGCGCCCTTGGATTCCAGAAGCGCAAGGTCGGCCTGTTCCACCAGGCCTTCGATGGCAAAACTCGCCTCGCCAGCGGCCCCGGCGACGGCGACGCCGATCGATACCGTGACATGCAGATCTTCGCCGGAGGCCAGGCGGATCGGCTGATCCTCCATCACCTGGCAGAGCCGTTCCGCCACCTGGCGCGTGCTTTTCATGCAGCTGCCGGGCAGGATCGCCAGGAATTCCTCGCCTCCGATCCGGGCCAGCACATCGGTTTCGCGCAGGTTCGCGGTCAGCCGCCGCGCCACCTCGACCAGGACCTGGTCGCCTGCGGCATGGCCGTAAAGGTCGTTCACTCGCTTGAAGCGGTCGAGATCCATCACCATCACCGCAAACTGGCTGCCGTCCGCGCGCGCGCGGTCGGCGATGGCGGCGAGGTGCGGCGCGGCGAAGCGGCGATTGTACAGCCCGGTCAGCGGATCGCGCATGGCCAGGCGCAAGCCGTCTTCCATCCGCGCGCGGCGGCGGTCGAAATGTCGCTTGCGCCGCAGAAGCCCGCGGGTGCGCAGCGCCAGTTCCTCGGCGGTGACGGAGGGCCCGACGGCATCGTCGGCACCCAGGTCGAAGGCCATCGCCGCTTCATCGCCTTCGCCCGCGGGACCGACGACGCAGACCGCGGCATGGCGGGTGGCCTGGTGGCTTTTCAGCTCGGACAGAAGCCGCAGGGTGCCCGAGGGGGCCTGGCCATCGTCCTGCAGGATGAAGACGTCGGGTGGGCGGTCCCGGCCCTGCCCGGTCGCGATGTCGGCCAGCGCCTCGCGCCGCGAGAGCAGGAGCAAGTGATCGCGCAACTGTCCGGCGAGGGCGTCGCGCAGCGCCGCGCCCTGGGCCGACTGCGGCGCGACCAGCGCGACGGTGCCCCGCGGTTCAAACGTGGCGGAGGATTCGGCCAGCCCGGCAATCGCCAGCCCGTCGGGTGCGGGAAAATCGCTTTCCGCCTTCAGTCGCAGCAGGTTGCGCAGCCGGGCGAGGAGCAGGCGTTCGTTTGCGGGCCGGTCCATCACATCGTCGGCCCCTGCCGCGAAGGCGGCCAGCCGTTCCGTGGCAGAGGCCGTCGCGGTCAGCGCGATCACCGGGATGTCGCGGCAGAGCGGATCGCGGCGCAGCCGCTGCAGCACCTCCAATCCCGAGATGTCGGGCAGGCCGAGGTCGAGCAGCACCAGGTCGGGCCGTTCCTCGCGCGCGATGGCCAGGCAGGTCGCGCCGTCGGCCGCGAGGATCGGGTCGTAGAAGGCGGCGGCAAGCCGGGCCTGCTGGACGATCCGGTTCGCTGCCACGTCGTCAGTGATGAGGATTCGTGCGCTCATCTTCCGGTGCCGTTTTCTTCCCTGTCGATGGGTCGAGACTGCGGCCAAGAAGGTTAAGAATTCCTTTCCGTTTCCCCCCGAAAGGGCATATTTCCGGGGAAATGGCCGTTCCCGGCCAGGGGAGGGCGGGGAGAATGCAACCTGAAGCTGCACAAGTCCTGGCGCTGCAAGCCCTGGGGTGGATCGCTGCCGAGGACGAGCTGTTCCCGCTGTTCCTGGGCGCGACCGGCGCGAATCTGGGTGACCTGCGGGCGCGGGCCGCCGACCCGGACTTTCTGGCCGCCGTTCTGGATTTCCTGCTGCAGGACGACCGCTGGGTGGTTGCCTTCTGCGATGCGCAAGGCCAAGCCTACACCGCGCCGCAGGCGGCCCGCGCGGCTCTTCCGGGCGGCGCGGTTGTGGATTGGACCTGAGGAAGGATGAAGATGATCGACGGTCTCTTGTTCGACAAGGATGGAACGCTCTTCGACTTCCGTGTGAGCTGGGGTCGCTGGGCGAAGGACTTCCTGACCCGGATCGCCCGCGATGCCGCCCATGCCCGGCGGCTGGGGCGGGCCATTGGCTTCGACCTCGATACCGGAGCCTTCGCCCCCGACAGCCCGGTGATCGCAGCGACGGCAGCCGACATTGCCGCAGCGCTTCAACCCGAGTTGCCGGGGGTGACAGTGGAGGAGCTGACCGACCGCATCGACGCCAGCGCCGGGCAGGCGCCGATGTCCGAAGCGGTGCCGCTGCGCCCGCTCCTCTCGGCGCTGCGCGGGCAGGGGCTGCGGCTGGGGGTGGCGACGAACGATTCCGAAGCCCCGGCCCGGCAGCATCTGGCCAATCACGGGATCACCGACTGCTTCGATTTCATCTCGGGCTACGACTCGGGCCATGGCGCAAAGCCGGGGCCGGGGATGTGCCTCGCCTTCGCGCGCGCGCTGGGGCTGGAGCCTGCGCGGGTCGCCATGGTGGGGGACAGCCGGCATGATCTGGAGGCGGGCCGCGCCGCGGGGATGCGGGTGGTCGCGGTGCTGACCGGCATCGCCCGGCGCGAGGATCTGGAGCCTCATGCCGATGTGGTGCTGGCCGATATCGGCGCGCTGCCGGACTGGCTTTCCGGCCTGAAAGCCTGATCCTTCGGTGCGATCTGCGAAAAACGACGCTTTTTCGTCGCAAACGCAGTGACCACTCCGCCGCCGGTTCCGTCATCCTTGGCCGAAGCCAATGGAGAATGACGATGACCGATGAACCAGCCCGCAGGAAACGCGCCGGGGGTCGGGCGGGGATGAAGGTCCGCGCGGGCTCGGCGGTGATCGACCAGATGCCCTGGCGCATCCCGGTGAACCCCGATGCCCCGGTCGAGCCGCTGGATGCCGACGGGGTGCAGCGCATCCACAAGACCGCGATGCGCATCCTGCGCGACATCGGGATCGAATTCCTGAACCCCGAGGCGGTGGAGCATCTGAAGAAAGCGGGGTGCATCGTCAGCGGGACCAATGTCCGGATGGACGAGGATTTCGTGATGGAGATGGTGGGCCGCGCGCCGGAGACCTTCACGATCACCCCGCGCAACCCGGAACGCGAGCTGATCATGGGCGGCAAGCACATGCTGTTCGTGAACGTCTCCTCGCCTCCGAACGCCTGGGACATGGAGCGTGGCAAACGCTCGGGCGACTTCGAGACGTTCAAGGAATTCATGAAGCTGACGCAGTATTTCAACTGCATCCACATCGCGGGCGGCTATCCGGTGGAGCCGGTGGACGTCCATGCCTCGGTCCGCCACCTCGACTGCCTTTATGAGAAGCTGACGCTGACCGACAAGGTCGTCCATGCCTATTCGCTCGGGGCCGAGCGCGTGGAAGACGTGATGGAGATGGTCCGCATCGCGGGGGGGCTGACGGAGGAGGAGTTCCAGGCGAAGCCGCGGATGTATACCAACATCAACTCGGTCTCTCCGCTGAAGCACGACTATCCGATGCTGGACGGGGCGATGCGGATGGCGAAGCGGGGCCAGCCGGTGGTGGTGACGCCCTTCACGCTGGCGGGGGCGATGGCGCCGGTGACGATGTCGGGGGCGGTCGCGCTGTCGATCGCCGAGGCTTTGGCGGCGGTCGCGCTCTTGCAGTACATCGCGCCGGGCTGTCCGGTGGCGATCGGGACCTTCACCTCGAACGTCGACATGAAATCGGGCGCGCCGGCCTTCGGCACCCCGGAATACATGCGGGCGACGCAGATGACCGGGCAGCTGGTGCGCTTCTACGGCGTGCCGATGCGGGCGAGCGGAGTCTGCGCGGCGAACGTGCCGGACGGGCAGGCGATGTGGGAGACCTCGAACAGCCTGTGGTCGGCGGTGCAGAGCCGGACCAACATGGTCTACCACGCGGCGGGCTGGCTGGAGGGGGGGCTGATCGCGTCCCCCGAGAAGTTCATCATGGACTGCGAGGTCCTGCAGATGATCCAGCGCTATTTCGAGGACGTGACCTTCGCGACGCGGGACGAGGACCTGGCCTTCGACGCGATCAGGGAGGTGGGGGCCGGCGGCCACTACTTCGGCATCCAGCACACGCAGGAGCGCTACCAGCACGCCTTTTATGCGCCCATTGTCAGCGACTGGCGGAATTATGAGGCGTGGCAGGCGGACGGGTCGGTCTGGACGGTCGAGCGGGCGCACCGGATCTACAAGCAGATCCTGGCCGAGTTCGAGGCGCCGGAGATGAATGGCGACCATCTGGAGGAGCTGCAGCGCTTCGTCGCGCGGCGGAAAGAGGAGGGCGGCGCGCCGACCGACTTCTAAGGCTGCCCGCGCGTGGGCAGGTTTGACGGACCTTTGGAATCAAGGGGTTGGCTGCGGGCGTTCACGAATTTTTAACCTGTGGTGGTGGGTGAACCTGCAGCGTTGCGTTTGGCGATGTCGCGGTTGCCAGATCGAGCGGCTGCGCCGCGAGCCTTTTGTCTCGGCCCTGCGCGTGAAGGACGCGCAGGGCCTCGGACGCGCCTCCGGCGGGGATATTTGTCGCCAGGTGAAAGGGCTTTCGGCGGATCGCGGTTGACGGTGTGGCGTCACCCGGGGAAACCGATATCCTCGATCCGGGCATAGACCTCGGCGATGCCGTCGGTGAAACCCTGTTCGATGGCCTTCGCGCGGGCGGCGGCGTCCTTGTAGCGCATCACCACGGTCATCCGGGTGCCGGTTCCGTCGGCGGCGAGGGTTGTGGTGACGGTCGGGCCCTGGCTGGTGTCGCCATTGAAATGCTCGACATGGACCATGTGATGCGGGGCGCGGGCGTCCAGCACCGGGCCGGAGAAGAAGAACTCGGGCCAGTCGTAGCGGAAGCTGCCACTGGGGCGCGCGTCCATCCGGCAATCGGTGAGGTCGGGCGAGAGCCATTGCCGGATGAGCGCAGGCTCGGTCAGGGCGCGCCAGACCTTTTCCGGCGGATGCGAGAAGCGGCGGCGGATCACGACATCGGTCTCGCCGTCGAATGTGAGTTGGGCTTCAGTCACGGCTGCGGTCCTTCCGCTGGGTCGTCGAGGTGGTCGAGCACGGTGTCGAGGCGCTGGAACCGGGCTTCCCAGAGCGCCCGGTATTGGCCGAGCCAGTGCCAGAGCCCGGCCATGGCCTCGGGCTTCAGACGGCGGGGGCGGGCGGTGCCCTGAATGCGGGTCTCGATCAGCCCGGCCTCTTCCAGCACCTTGAGATGGCGGCTGATCGCGGGCTGGGAGATCGCGAACGGGCGGGCGAGGTCCTGCACGGTGGCCTCGCCTTCCGCCAGCCGGGCAAGGAGCGCGCGGCGAGTGGGATCGGCAAGAGCGGCAAAGGGGGCGTCGAGCGGGGGCATGGGCACGTCCATAATATAATGAATCATTTATATAACGGAAAAGTTAAATAGTAAATGGCCCCCTTCTGCGGCTGGATATCGGGCGAGAGACTGATGCTGGGAGGAGGGCGAGAACCCGCGCCCGGACCGGGAGGGGTGGGTCCGGCCCCGCGTGAGGGCTGGACCCGGGGGCGTTACTTCGACAGTTCGGCCATCATCTCGTCCAGCGCCTTGCAGGTGCCGGCAAGATCGTCACCACCGGCGGCGGCCTTGGTGGCCAGGTCCTGCACCTTCGGCAGCATCTCGGCGAGCTTGGCCGGATTGGAGGCGGCAAGCTCCTGGATCTTGGTGGTCAGCTCGGTGGCTTTCTTGTTGGCGACCTCCTGGGTGCAGGCCTCTTCGCCGTTGCAGGCGGCCAGGAAGCCGGTGGCGGCCAGCGCCAGAATGGTGGATGCGAAACGCATGGTGTCCCTCGTTATCTCTTGATAATCGCAGCGGAATTCGCCGCGGGGCACGATTACCCCAAGTCTTGTGTCTGCGGCTGGCTTATTCGCGACATGTGCGGAAATCCGCGAGTATCAGGATCTATGCGGAAATCCGCAGGTTTGAGATTTGTGCGGAAATCCGCACGGGCGGGGGCGTGCCTTGACCTTTCCGCCCCGCTACCCGAAGGTCGCGCCAGTTTTGGGCGAGAGCAGATGGCAACGAGAACCACCCCCTTTTCCGGCTTCGAGTTCATGATCGCCTGGCGCTATCTGCGGGCGAGGCGGGCCGAGGGCGGGGTTTCCGTGATGACCTGGATCAGCCTGGTCGGGATCACGCTCGCGGTTTTCGCGCTGATCGCCACGATGGCGGTGCGCGCCGGGTTCCGCGAGGAGTTCGTCAACACGATCCTCGGGGCGAATGCGCATGTGACGGTCTATACCACCGGCCAGATCGATGCCGATGGCCGGCTGCTGCGCGGCTTTGCCGATACCGGAGAGATCGACGCTGCGCTGGCCAAGGTGCCGGGGGTGCGGGAAGCGGCGCCGGTGGTGCGGGGGCAGGTCATGGTCTCGGACGGCGAGGAAAACTCCGGCGCCGAGGTCTACGGGATGCGGGAGGCCGATTTCGCGGCGATCCCGGCGATGCATGAAGGCGGGGACGATCTGGGCGAGATTGCCGACTTCGGCAAGGGCGTGGCGCTGGGGTCCGGGATCGCGCGCGAACTGGGGGTGACGGTGGGCGACCGGGTGCGGCTGATCTCGCCCAACGGGGTGAAGTCGGCGCTGGGCTCTACCCCCCGGGTCAATGCCTATGAGGTGGTCTATGTCTTCAACACCGGCAGCCCCGACATCGACCGGACGCGGGCCTATCTGCCGCTGGCCGAGGCGCAGGCCTTCTTCAACGCCGAGGGCCGGGTGGACGAGTTCCAGGTGATGGTCGACCATCCCGAGGAGATCGACAGCTATGGTCCGGCGCTTTTGGCGGCGGCGGGACCGGAGGCGATGCTGTGGAGCTGGAAGGACAGTTCCGGCGCTTTCCTGCGGGCGCTGACGGTCGAGGACAACATGATGTTCATCCTGATGTCGATCCTGGTCCTGATCGCGAGCATGAACATCATCTCGGGCTTGGTCATGCTGGTGAAGAACAAGGGGCGCGACATCGGCATCCTGCGGACGATGGGGCTGACCGAGGGGTCGGTCCTGCGGGTGTTCTTCCTGTGCGGGGCCTTTACCGGAGTGGCGGGGACTTTGCTGGGCGTGGCGCTGGGCTGCCTCTTCTCGGCCTATTTCACGCCGATCTTCGACTTCATCAACTGGCTGGCGGGCGGCGGGGTCTGGGACCCGACGGTGCGGCCGATCTATCACCTGTCGGCGAAACTGCAGGCCGGGGATGTGCTGTCGGCGGTGGTACTGTCGCTGGTCCTGTCCTTCGTGGTGACGCTTCTGCCGGCCCGGCGGGCGGCGCGGATGAACCCGGTCGAGGCGCTGCGCTATGAGTGAGATGCTGGAGCTTTCGGGGATCGAGAAGGGCTACAACCGGGGCAAGCCCTCGGAAGTGCTGGTGCTGCGCGGGGCATCGCTGTCCGTGGCCAAGGGCGAGGTGGTGGCGCTGGTCGCCCCGTCGGGGGCGGGGAAGTCGACGCTGCTGCACATCGCGGGGCTTCTGGACGTGCCGGATGCGGGCACGGTGCGGCTGGGCGGGCGCGAGATGGGCGGGCTTTCCGACAAGGCGCGGACCGAGGCGCGGCGGGCGGAGGTGGGGTTCATCTACCAGTTCCACCATCTTCTGCCCGAGTTCAGTGCACTGGAGAACGTGGTGATCCCCCAGTTGGCGAACGGGGTTGCGAAGGCGGCGGCCGAGGCGCGGGCGATGGAATTGCTGGGCAAGGTCGGCGTGGCGGCGCGGGCGGGGCATCGCCCGGCGGCGCTGTCGGGGGGCGAGCAGCAGCGGGTGGCCTTCTGCCGGGCGCTGGCGAACGGGCCGAAGCTTCTTTTGGCGGACGAGCCGACGGGGAACCTAGATCCGGCGACCTCGGACCAGGTGTTCGGGGTGCTGATGGAACTGGTGCGCGAGACCGGCCTTTCGGCGCTGATCGCGACGCACAACCTGGAGCTGGCGGCGCGGATGGACCGGGTGGTGCGGCTGACAGAGGGCCGGGTGACATGAATCAAGGTGCGGCGTCGCGGGACCTGGCAAGCTGCGGGAAAAGGAGAAGCCTTTCCATGCGATGGATGCTCATGATCCCGGTCCTTGCGCTGGCGGCCTGCATGGAGAGGGAAAAGGTGCCCTCCGGCGCCGAGGATTTCGCGACCTTCTGTTCGGCCTGCCACGGGGCGGGGGGCAAGGGCGATGGCCCGGCGGCGGCGGGGCTGGACCGCAAGCCCGCCGATCTGACTGGCCTCGCGGCGCGGAACCGCGGGGTGTTTCCGGGGACGCGGGTCATGGCGAAGATCTGGGGCTATACCGGGGGCCGGGACGGCGCCTCGCCGATGCCCCAGTTCGGGCCGCTGTTGCAGGGGGATCTGGTGCCCTATGACGGCGGGGACGGGATCGCCTCGCCCACGCCGGTGCGGCTGGTGCAGATCGCGGAATATCTGAAGACCCTGCAGCGATAAGCGCGGGTGGGCTGCCTCCGGCGGGAGTATTTTCGCCAGGAGGAACGGGGAACGCGTCTTTCCGCTGGCAGCTGGACGCGGGTCGTCAGAGCGGGCGGTTGTAGCGGATGAAGGGGGATACCTTGGCGATCCGGTCGTAGAGCTGGCGGGCCTGGGTGTTGAAGTCCTGCGTCAGCCAGTAGACGGCGGGCGCGCCTGCGGCGTCGGCGCGGGCGTAGACGGCCTCAATCAGCTTGCGGCCAAGGCCCAGCCCGCGCGCGGCGGGGTCGACGTAGAGGTCCTGCAGGTAGCAGACATTCTCGATCTTCCAGGCGTGGCGGTGGAAGAGGTAATGGGTGAGGCCGAGAAGCTGGCCGTCCACTTCGGCCACGAGCGCGCTGAAATCCTTCGGGTCGTCACCCAGAAGCCGGGCGAAGGTGGAGGCATAGACCGCCTCGGGCACCGTGGTCTGGTAGAACTGAAGGTAGCCCGTCCAGAGACGGCGCCAGGCGGCCTCATCCTTGGGGTGAAGTGTGCGAATAACCGGGTGCATGGCGGACCTTTCCCTTGCGTCACCACAAGTTTACCGGGTCGGCAAAGCGCTTGGCAACCGGCAGGAAATGCTGACTATGCTCCTGACTGCACAAACGAATAACAGCAGGGCAGGGCTTCGGGCAACGGCAGGAGGACAGCGATGGCGGGGCAGATTGCGGCGCGGGTCGAGCTTGCGGTTGCGGGCGGCATCGGTGGCGCTTGCCTGTGGGCGGTCTTCGAGGCGGGCGAGCGGGCGTGGATCGGCCATTATCCGGCCTTCGCGCTGTTCGGCTTCATCCTGGCCGGGTTCGGCGCGCTGCTGGCGATGGCGGGGCCGCTGGGCCTGACGCGGGCGCTGCCGCGGGCGCTGGCGATGGGCCTTCTGGTCGCGGCGTTGATCGGGCTGACGGCGCTGCGCTGGGCCGAGGCGGAGGATATCTTTGCCAGCCCGATCCCGGCGCTTGCGCTGATGGTGGTGGCGACGCTGCCGGTGCCCTTCCTGATCGCGGCGGCACGGACGAGCTGGCGGGACTATCCGGCGCTGTTCCTGGAGGCCTGGTCGATCGTGCTGCGCGGATCGGCGGCGGCGGCGTTCACCGGGCTGGTCTGGCTGGTGATCTATCTGTCGGACGAGGTGTTGCGCATCGTCGGCATCGACGTGATCCACCAGCTGCTGCAGCACGAGGTGGTGCCGATGGTGCTGACCGGGGCCGTCTTTGGCCTGGGAATGGCGGTGATCCACGACCTGGCCGAGCTTCTGTCGCCCTATGTGGTGCTGCGTGTGTTCCGGCTGTTCCTGCCCGTGGTTCTGGCGGTGATGGCAGTGTTCCTGATCGCCCTGCCGTTCCGGGGCCTCGACGGGCTGGCGGGCGGGCTTTCTCCTGCCGCGCTGCTTCTGACCATGGTCGGGGGCGGGATCGCGCTGGTCTCCATCGCCATCGACCAGGCGGATGAGGATGCGACGCAGAGCCCGCTTCTGATCCGCTGCGCGCAAGGCATGGCGCTGGTATTGCCGGTGGTCGCGGGTCTCGCGCTTTATGCGATCTGGCTGCGGGTGGCGGAATATGGCTGGACGCCGGGGCGGCTTTTCATCGTGCTGGTCGCCGGCCTGGGCGTGGCCTACGGGCTGGTCTATGCGGTGGCGGTGCTGCGGGGCGGTGGCTGGATGGAGCGTATCCGGCAGGGCAATATCCGGATGGCGCTGGTGATCATCGCGCTGGCCGCGCTGTGGCTGACGCCGGTGCTGAATGCGGAGCGGATCTCGGCCGGGGACCAGCTGGCGCGGTTCGAGGCGGGCACGACCCCGGTCGAGGCGCTGGACATCCCGGCGCTGCGGTCCTGGGGCAAACCGGGGGCGGCGGTGGTCGCCATGCTGGAGGAGAGGGCCAAGGCGCCGGGGCAGGAGGCGCTGGCGGCGGCGCTGGCCGGGCGGTCGGCTGGTCCGGTCCTGGATCACGCGGCACTGGTCGCGGCTCTGGCAGCGGCGCTGCCGGTGCAGCCGGTAACGGCGACCGGCGCACGGGACGCGCTGCTGGATGCGGCGGACGACTACCTGCTGCAGGACTGGCAGGGGGTCTGCGCCGTGGAACGGGCAGAAGGGCGGCCCGGCTGCCTTCTGGTGTTGGCCGACCTTCTGCCGAACCGGCCGGGCGAGGAGGGGATGCTCTTCCTGCAGCGGAGCCTGGACTATACCGAGATCCTGGGGCTTTACCTCGACGACCAGGGCCGGATGATGACGCGCTCGGTTACGCATCCCGATGGCCGCTACATCGACTCGTCCGAGGCCACCGCGCTGATGCGGCAATATCAGGACACGCTGCCCGCGGTGGTGCCGGTGCCGCTGAACCAGCTTGGGCTGGACGAGGCGGGACTGATCTTCCTGCCATGATGCCGGGGAGTCTGTTAATCTATGCGCGCTAGGCTTCACCCGGAAATCGCGACGGGGTCGGACATGGATGCGCTGCTGCTGCGGTCTCTGCAAAGCTATGTGCTGGATACGTTCGGGCTTGCCGAATGGCAGGACGTCTGCCGCCGGGCCGGGCTGGCGGCCCAGACGTTCGAGCCGATGTTGCGCTATGATCCCGGCACGGCGGACCGGGTCGCCCTGATCGTGGCAGAGGTTCTGGGGCGGTCGGTCGATGCGATCTGGGAAGATGTGGGAATCTATCTGGTGACTTGCCCCGACCGCGAGGGGGTGCGCAGGCTTCTGCGCTTCGGTGGCACGTGCTATGCCGATTTCCTGCATTCGCTGGAAGAGCTTCCGGGCCGCGCGCGGCTGGCGATGCCGCATCTGGAGGCGCCGGAGCTGACCCTGGACGAGGTGGGACCCGACCGGTTCGAGCTGTGCTGCCAATCGCATATTCTCGGATTGCAGCGGGTGCTGCTGGGCCTTCTGACCGCGATGGCGGACGATTACGGGGCGCTCTGCCTGATCCAGCCGGGGGCGGATGGCTGCATCTCGATCACGGTGCTGGACCGCCGCCATACCACGGCGCGCCAGTTCGACCTTGCCTTGCGGGAGGGATGAGGATGCACGCCGACCGCCCCGACCACCGGATCGCGCTGGACAGCGCCGTGCTGTCGCATTTCATGCCGATGCACCTGCTTCTGGACGCAGAGGGACGGGCGCTGAGCTTCGGGCCGACGCTGGCGCGGGTGCTGCGGGGCGACGCGGTGCCTGGCGCCCGGTTCGAGGACCTGTTCGAGGTGCGGGCGCCCGGGGGCGCGGTGACGGTGGGCGACGTGCTGGCGCGGGCGGGCAACCGTTTCCGCCTGGTGCCGCGCAAAGGGGTCAGGGCCGGGCTGCGGGGCCTTGGCCTGCGGCTGCCGGAAGATGGGCGGGTCCTGCTGAACCTGTCGTTCGGGATCGACCTGATCTCAGCCGTGCGCGACCTGGCGCTGACCGACGCGGATTTCGCCGCCACCGACCTGGCGATGGAGCTTCTGTATCTGGCCGAGGCCAATGCCGCCGTCACGCGCGAGCTGCGGGGGCTGAACCTGCGGCTGGAAGGCGCGCGGGTCGCGGCGGAAGAAGAGGCGATGACCGACCCGCTGACCGGCCTGCGCAACCGCCGGGCGGCGGACCTGGTGCTGGAGCGGCTCTGCGCGGCGCGGGCGGGGTTCGGGCTGCTGCACATGGACCTCGACTATTTCAAGGCGGTGAACGACACGCTGGGCCATGCCGCGGGCGATTTCGTGCTGGAGACAGTGGGCCGCATCCTGCGCGAGCAGCTGCGCGCCGAGGATTGCGCGGCCCGGATCGGCGGCGACGAATTCGTGGTGATCGTGGTGGGCCGCAGCGACCCGAAGACGCTGCAAGCCATCGCCGAACGGATCATCGCCCGCATCAGCCTGCCGATGGCCTTCGGGGACCAGACTGCCCGGGTCTCGGCCAGCATCGGCATCGTGCGCTCGCTGGACATGGCCGCGCCCGAGGCGGCGCAACTGCTGGCCACCGCCGACCGGGCGCTCTATGCCGCCAAGCGCGCCGGGCGGGGCCGTGCAGTGCTGCTGGCGTCGCGGGGGGGATAGGCCTCCGGGCGGCGGAGGGCGCGGGCTTTGCCTGCAGCGCGCCGTCTTCACACGGAGGACTGGCGGAGGGGAAGGCCCCGATCAGCCGTCGATCCTGGCGCCCATGATGGCGATGGCCTGCTGGTAGACCTTGGCCGCGTTCCATTCCTTGATCACGGCGAAGTTCGGCTCGCCTTCCTGGTACCCCTTGCCCGGCTTCCAGCCCTTCTTGCGCAGGTAGTTGGCCGTGGTCGCCAGCGCGTCGGCCTGGTTGTAAAGGTCGATCTTGCCGTCGCCGTTGCCGTCGACGCCATAGTCATAGGCGTTTCCGGGCAGGAACTGGGTATGGCCCAGCTCGCCATGCTTGGCGCCGGTGGTCTTGCTGGAGATCATGCCCTTGTCGACCATCTTCAGGGCGCCGATCAGATGCGGGCGGAAAAAGTTGGTGCGGCGGCAGTCGTAGGTCAGCGTGGCGATGGCCGAGACGACATTGGTGTCGCCCATGAAGCCGCCGAAGCCGGTCTCCATCCCGTGGATCGCGATCAGCACCCCGGCGGGGACGCCGTAGGTGGCCTCCAGGCCGGCGTAGAAGTCGGGGTTCTTCGCCTTGCGGCTGCGGCCCTGGGCCACGATGGTATCGGCGCCGCGGACGTTCAGGAATTTCTCCAGGCTGTATTTGAAGCTTTTCTGGTTCCGGTCGGCGCCGATGGTGGCCTTGGAATAGGACGAGGCCATCAGCGCGTCGATCCCGCGCTTGCCGACGCCTTCCGCCTTGGCCTCGGCGGCCATTTCGGACTTCCAGCCTTCATACTGGCCGCCGGTGTCGCTGCAACTGGCGGCCTGGGCCGAGAGCGGAAGGCTGGAAAGCAGGGCGAGGGTGGCAAATCGGGACAGAAAGCTCACGTTCAGGTACCTTTGGTTGGAATTTGCGCCAATCTATTGCAGGTGCGCGAACATTCAAGCACGCCTTTGTGAGGGGCGCGCGGGTGTCGCTGACAAGTTGGTGAAGTGGCAGCCCGTAGGGGAGTCGAACCCCTCTTGCCTGGTTGAAAACCAGATGTCCTAACCGATAGACGAACGGGCCACGCTGTCTGTGGCGGGTGTCTAGAATCTGCCACCGGGTTCTGCAAGAGGAAAAATGCAGGCTTATGCCGGGGCGGCATCGTCGAGGCGTAGCTGGACCTTGGTTCGGCCGTTCCAGTGGTTCAGCTCCAGCTTGCCTGCGATATGAAACCGCCGGTGGCCGGGATCTTCCAGCGCGGGGCCGAGCGGGCCGTCGAAGGCGCCGAAGGCGATGGCGTCGAGCGCGGGGCCGGAGCCGTCCGCGATGGTCAGCTTCAGGTGGCTGTCGCCGATTCGCCGGGCGTTGACCTGGGCGTTGGCGAAGGCGAAGCGGGGCGAGGGGGCGGCCTGGCCGAAGGGACCTGCCGTCTCGATCTGTTCGATGAGCGCGATGGTGGCGGCAGAGGTCATGAGCAGGCCGTCGATGCGCAGCTCCTGCGGGCCCTGGGCGCCTGCCCCCTGGCGGGCGAGGAGATCGGCGAGGCGGGTCATCGCGGGCTCCAGCTGCGCGCGGGTGAGGGAAAGGCCCGCGGCCATCCGGTGCCCGCCGCCCTTGGTGATCATCCCCTCGGCCGCGAGGCGTTGGATTGCCGCTCCGAGGTCGACGCCATGGATCGAGCGGGCCGAGCCCTTGCCCTCGTCGCCCTCGAAGCCGATCACGACCGAGGGGCGGTTGGCGGCCTCCTTGAGGCGCGCGGCGACGATGCCGACGACGCCGGGATGCCAGCCCTCGGCGGCGGCCCAGACGAGGGGGGCCTCCAGGCCCCGCGCCTCGGCCTGGGCGAGGGCTTCGACGCGGACGGCTTCGGTGATCTCGCGCCGGTCGGTGTTGAGCTGGTCGAGCTGGGCGGCGAGGCGGGCGGCTTCCATCTCGTCGGCGGTGGCGAGAAGGCGCGCGCCGAGGTCGGCCTGGCCGATGCGGCCGCCGGCATTGACGCGGGGGCCGAGCAGGAAGCCGAGGGCGTGGCAGGTCGGGGCCTGGTCCATGCGGGCGATGTCGGCCAGCGCGCGGAGACCGGGACGGTCGCGGCGGGCCATCACCTTCAGCCCCTGCCGGACGAAGGCGCGGTTGAGGCCGGTCAGCGGGGCGACGTCGGCCACCGTGGCCAGCGCGACGAGGTCGAGGAGGGCCATGAGGTCGGGGACCTGGGCGCCCTGCTGCTTGAGGCGGCGGTTGGCTTCGACGAGGAGAAGGAAGACCACCCCGGCGGCACAGAGATGGGCGAGGCTGCCATCCTCGTCCTGGCGGTTCGGGTTCACGACGGCGAGGGCTTGGGGCAGGGTTTCCAGTGCGAGGTGGTGGTCGAGGATGACCACATCGGCCCCCTGTGCCGCCGCGATGGGCTCGTGGCTGAGGGTGCCGCAGTCGATGCAGAGGATGAGGTCGTGGGTGGCGGCAAGCCCGGCCATGGCAGGGACGTTGGGGCCGTAGCCTTCGTCGATGCGGTCGGGGATGTAGAGGGTGGCTGACAGGCCAAAGCCGCGCAGCCAGGTGAGAAGGAGCGCGGCGGAGGCGCCGCCGTCGACATCGTAGTCGGCGAAGATGGCGATCTTTTCGCGGCGGGCGACGGCGCGGAGGAGGCGGTCGGCGGCCGGTCCCATGTCCTTCAGGGTGAGGGGGTCGGGCAGGAGATCACGGAGCGAGGGGGCGAGGAAGGCGGGGGCGGCCTCGGGCGTGACGCCTCGGGCGGCGAGAATGCGGCAAAGGGGGAGGGGGAGGCGGGTCTGCTGGGCCATGCCCTCGGCCAGACGGTCCTGCGCGGGGTCGGGTCCGATCCAGCGGCGGCCGGTGAGGGAGGTCTCGACGGAGAGGAAGGCACTCATGGGGAAGGGGTGCCGGAAAGGGACGGGGCTGGCAAGGGGGAATGGGCTGTCCACGCGTGGACAGGTTTGGCAGGCGTGGAAATTCAAGGGGTTGGCTGTCGGCGTTTACAGAAGGTTAGGACTTCTGCCGGAGGGTATTCCGGATTTTCCCGTCCGCCCCACCCCCATCCCCCCACCTAGGGGGAGGGGAGGTGCCTGGCCCTGGCGCGGCGGCAAGCGAGATGGCTCTGCTCCGGGACTGCCGGTCGGGAAGCCTCCGGCGGGGATATTTCAGGCAAAGATGAAAGCGCTGCGGTCCGGAGAGAGCCTTGGGGGGTGAAGGGTTTGGGGAGGCGGGGCGAACCCCGACCTACCGCAGCGGCGACTTGTAGATCATCCGGCGGACGGAGCCGGTTTTCGATCGCATCAGGATCGTCTCCAGCGTGACCCAGCCGGGCTCGCGCTTGATCCCGGCGAGGAGGGAGCCGTTGGTCACGCCGGTCGCCGAGAAGATCACGTCCGACCGCACCAGATCGTCGCGGGTGTAGACCCGGTCGAAGTTGGTGATCCCGGCCTTGCGGGCGCGGGCGCGTTCGTCGTCGTTGCGGAAGAGGAGGCGGCCGTAGAACTGGCCGCCCATGCATTTCAGCGCGGCGGCGGCGAGGACGCCCTCGGGCGCGCCGCCGGAGCCCATATACATGTCGATGCCGGTGATCTCGGGCTCGGCGCAGTGCATGACGCCGGCCACGTCGCCATCGGTGATGAGGCGGATCGCGGCGCCGGTGGAGCGGACCTCGGCGATCAGGTCCTCATGCCGGGGGCGGTCGAGGATGCAGACGGTGATGTCCTCGGTCGAGCAGCCCTTGGCGGCGGCAAGGGCCGAAACCCGTTCCGAGGGGCTTTGCGCCAGCGTCACGGTGCCGGGCTTGAAGCCGGGGCCGATGGCGAGCTTTTCCATGTAGACATCCGGGGCGTGGAGCAGCGTGCCGCGGGGGGCCATGGCGATGACGGTCAGCGCGTTCGGCATGTCCTTGGCGGTGAGGGTGGTGCCTTCCAGCGGGTCGAGGGCGATGTCGACCTGCGGCCCATTGCCGGTGCCGACCTCCTCGCCGATGTAGAGCATCGGGGCCTCGTCGCGCTCGCCCTCGCCGATGACGACGACGCCCTTGATGTCGAGGAGATTGAGCTGGTCGCGCATGGCGTTGACGGCGGCCTGGTCGGCGGCCTTTTCGTCGCCGCGCCCGATGAGCCGGGCCGAGGCGAGCGCGGCGGCTTCGGACACGCGGCCAAGGCCGAGGCTGAGGAGCCGGTCCTGGAAGTTCATTTTTTCAGACATGGGTCCCCCCGGGGCAGATTTTCTTTGGTGTAGCCGGGGGTTGCTGGCGCGGCAAGCTTGGTGGCGCTAACGGCGGGTCAGGGAAGGGCTGCCAGGATTGCATCGGCGAGGCAGGCGTCGATCTGGCGGGCCGCGGCGAGGAGCGGCGAGCCCGCGGGATCGGGGCCAAGCCGCCCGGCGGTGGAGCGCAGGAGCAGGGTGCGACCGCGCGGGGTGGCAAAGAAATCTGCGGTCGGGATGAGCGATGCGAGAGGTTGCGCGGTATTTGCGCGCCCGTAGGGGTGGCCGAAACCGGCGATGAAAGCGGTGGCGCAGTCATCGGCCGTCGCGGGGCAAGTTGAGGTGCAGAGGGCGAGAAGCGGCTCGAACTCCGGCTCGGTGCGGAAGGTTTCAATCGCGGCTTTGGCGGTCGCGGGGTCGACGGGCTCGTAGCGCATGACCTTCAGAACCGGTACGGCGGCCTGCATCCGGCGGGCGGCCTCGTCCTGGGGGAGGCCGGCGGCGGCGAAGATCGCGGCGAGGCGGGCGGTGTCGGCGGGCGGGGCATCGGTGCGGTGCAGCCCGGCAAACCCGGCCAGCGCGATCCAAGCCGCCGGATCGTCGGCCTTCAGCCGGTCGACCACAAGGGCATCGGTCTCGACGGCGGGCGCGAGGGCAGTGTCGTACAGGCGGCCCCAGAGGACAGGGGCGGTGGCCCAGTCCGGGGCGGGCTGGTCGAAGAATCCCTCGGGCAGCGGGCCGAAGCCGCCGGTCTGGTTGACCCAGATCATGTAGAGGCTGGTGGCCTTGTCCGGCTCGCCCGCCGCGTAAAGGCCGAAGGCGCGGGCGAGGAGCGCGTCCGTGTCGGTGCCGATGTCGCCAAGACGCCACAACGCGGCGACCGGGTCGGCTGTGGCATAGGCTTCCGCCACCGGGGTGCCGTTGATGCGGGCCAGTGCCTTGCGCTCGGCAAAGGGGAGCGTGGCGCGCAGCCACTCGCTGACGGCAGGCAGGGCGAGGAGGGCGGCGGTGTTCCCTGCCTCGGCGGCGGCGTGGAGGTCAGTCAGCGCGGTGGGATCGTCGCCTTGCAGGGCGCGGTCGAAGGGGTCGCGGAAGGCGGGGTCGTCAAGGCCGGGGACGGGGTCGGCGAGGGATGGGGTGGCGAGCGCCAGAGCCAGAAGGATCGCCCGCATGTGCCGCCTCCAACCCTTGAACCGATGGCGCAAGGGTCGGACCGGCGGGCGGGGCTGTCAAGCGGTTTGCCGAGAGGGTGGTCAGACTTCCTCGATCCGGATCGCGACGGGGCTGCCCACCAGGACGCCCGTCGCGGCGAAGCGGGTCATGGCATGGGCGAGGTCGTCGGGGGCGGCCTTGTGGGTAACGATCAGCACCGGGGCATTGGCGCCCTGGTGGCCGTACTGGCGCATCTGGTCGATGGAAACGCCGGCATCGCCGAGGCAGGTGGCGATCTTCGCCAGCGCGCCGGGTTTGTCGAGGAGCGTCATGCGCAGGTAATAGGGCGCGGGGGTCGCGGCCTTGGCAGGCTGGGCGGCGACAAGCGCGCTGGCGGGCAGGCCGAAGGTGGGCAGGCGAAAGCCCCGTGCGATGTCGATCACGTCGGCCATGACGGCAGAGGCGGTCGGGCCCATCCCGGCGCCGGGGCCGCGCAGGACGATCTGGCCGACGCTGTCGCCTTCCAGGACCACCATGTTGGTGCCGCCCTGGAGCTGGCCAAGCGGGCTGTCGGCCGGGACGAGGCAGGGGGTCATCCGCTGTTCCAGGCCCCGACCGGTCATCTGTGCGACGCCGAGGAGCTTGATGCGGTAGCCCATGTCCTCGGCCAGGCGGATGTCGTCGATTGAGACATTACCGATGCCTTCCAGCTCCACGGCGTCGAAGGCGACGCGTGTGCCGAAGGCGATGGAGGCGAGGAGCGAGAGCTTGTGGCCCGCGTCGATGCCGCCGACGTCGAGATTGGGGTCAGCCTCCAGGTAGCCGAGCTGACGAGCCTCCTCGAACACCGTCTCGTAGGGCAGGTTCTCGGCTTGCATCCGGGTCAGGATGTAGTTGCAGCTGCCGTTCATCACCCCCATGACGCGCTTCATCCTGTTGCCCGCAAGGCCTTCGGTCAGGGCCTTGATGACCGGGATACCACCCGCGACGGCGGCCTCGAAGCGGAGGGCGAGATTGGCGGCTTCGGCGGCTTCGGCAAGCGCCTGGCCATGGTGGGCGAGAAGCGCCTTGTTGGCGGTGACGACATGTTTTCCGGCGGCGAGGGCGGCTTCGGTCGCGGCTTTCGCGGCGCCTTCGTGGCCGCCCATCACCTCGACGAAGAGGTCGATGTCGGGCCGGGTGGCCAGCGCCACGGGGTCGGTTTCCCAGGCATAGCCGGAAAGGTCGGCGTCGCGGTTCTTCGTGCGGTCGCGGGCGGAGACGGCGGTGATCACCACGGGGCGGCCGGCGCGGGCGGCGATGAGGTCGGCATGGGCCTGGACGATCTTGACGACGCCGATGCCGACGGTCCCGAGACCGGCAAGACCAAGACGCAAGGGGGCGGCGGGCATCGGGAAACCTTTGGCAGCTGCGGGCTGCCGACTGTTAGCCGGAAGCCGGGCGGGGTGCAACGCCGTCAGGGCGCGGGCGGGGTGGCCGCGATGGCGGTGGCGCGCGCCTTGAGGCCCGCGGCCCGCGCGGCAAGCGCGGGGCCGGGATCGGCGGTCACGGCCCCGGCCTGGGCGAGGAGATCGTCGATGGGCAGAAGCTGCGGCGGAGCGGCGCGATCCGGGCCGACGGCGTCAAGCTCGGGGAAGGGCGCACAGGCGGCAAGGGCAAGAGCGAAGAAGAGAGCGGTCAGGCGCATGTGGTCCCCGGGAGCGACCACAGAACCCTAACGCCGGATCGCGCCGGGGGGAAGGCGGTTCACGAAGGGCCTCAGTTGCAAGTGGTGGTGCCTTCGAGGCACAGGCGGCGGTGGCGCGGTCGGGTGACGATGAATTCGCCGAAGGTGTTGTTCTTGACGCCGACCATCATGCCGGCGATGGCGGTCTTCAATTGCGCCTTGAATTCGACCGAGGTCTCGACAACGAAGACGCTTTCGCCGTTGTTCAGCGTTGGAATCTTCGTGCTTTTCCAATCCTGGATATTGGCTTGGCTGAGCGCGGCAATCTTGCTTCCGGGCGAATAGGAAAACAACAGCTTGTAGCTTCCAGTGGTCGCGTTGCAGACTTGGTTGGGCCCTGTGGAGGAGACGCATTCGAAGCTGGTGATCCGCATCTTCACCGGATGCCCGCCGGGGGTCAGGAAATTCATGATGTTCTGCAGGCCATTCGCATAGGCCAGCGGAATGGTGTTCTTTTGCCGCGACAGGAGGTCGGCGATGGAATAGGCAGCCTTCTGCGTCATGTTGATGGTGCGGAAGACGTCCCAGTAGATGAACATCGCGACCAAGCCCCAGATCAGCAGGGGAACCATGATCAGGAACTCGGCCATGACGAGCCCGTCTTCGTTGCGAAGGAATCTGCCGAGGTGATGTTTCAGCTTGCGCATGACCACTTCATCCGGGTTCGTTCACAAAGGTCGACGACACGATCATCGCAACCGATCCGTCGCTCTGGACCGGCATCTTCACGCTGATGCCCGTGGTGGGGAACATCGGCCATTCCTTCATGCAGACACGGATCAACATGATGTCGTTGTCGACGCCGGCCGAGAAGGAGTTGTCAGGCGGATCGCCGACCTTGATCTCGGCTGGCTTGTCGATGCAGGGCGCCTGCGTCGAACCCATGCCGAAGCCGCCGGTGCCGGTATTGATCGGTTGCATCCAGATCTTCGTTGCATTCATGCAATGCGTGATGTTGTTGCCCAGCACGCCATTGGTGCAGATTTCTTCCTTCAGCTTCTTGTGAGTGAGATTGCTGCCATAGACCCCCAGCCGCAGATTTCGGACCACCAGATCGATGCTGCGGTCGAACATCACGTAGCGGATCATGTAGACGCTGCTTTCGACCGAGGCGGTGAAGAGGGTGAATACCGTCGGAAAGACGAACAGGAACTCGATGATCGCCGAGCCCCGTTCGTCCCTGAGAAACTGGATTAACCTGGTCATTGCGTCAGCTTGAGGTCAGAGATCAGCACGGCGATCTGTTCGAAGGCGGAGGTCAGGTTATCGGCGTTCGTCACCTTGTAGTAGTAGCCGGTGCCCGGCGAGGAGCAGTTCTTGATCGGACCTTCGGTGACCTTGTCGCCGAGGATGATGCCGAACACTTCGACCCCGGCAGCTTTGGCGGCGGTGCAGTTGGCGCTCAGAAGAGCATCCATATGGCTTTCACCAACCAGGTAGTCGCCGACGAAGGTCTTGTAGATCGTATTGTAATCGGTCGCGCCGGCGACATTCGAGCGCATATACAACTGCTCGATGACCCAGTCCACCGAGGCGTAGCGCCAAACCTCGGACCAGTCTAGTTGCCTCACGGTGCCGCTCCCGGACCACTTCGGCGCTGCTGGCGTGCCTGTTGCCGAAATCCAGGCGAGAGGATCACATCCACCTTCAACCTCGGTGTCGGTGCCTTTGCCTTCGGCTTCATTATTCTTTTTGCGTTTCACCTTGGTGGATTTCAGGTGCGGCACAAAGAAATTGCGCTTGACGGTCTTGCCATTCACGACGGTGTTCGCCAGCGACCACCCCGAGCAGGTATTGACCGGGTTGCCCGTGGGAGCGATGCCGGGGCGCTTGCCGCCGTTGATGCCGACGCCGCTGTCATCGAACTCAATTGCCATATTACCGTCGTTTCCACGCCAGATCGGCGACGGGCCGGTCTTGTAGGCATCAAGGATGTAATCGCTGGCGACATGCGTCCCGTCAGTCATCAGGACGATAATCTTGCGGGTGTCCGGATCCGCGTTATCGGCTGGACGGCCAGCCATTGCAGGTTCCGCAGTGAGCAGATCAGTGTAGATCTGACGTGCCGACTGATCGATCATTGCGGTTGCCCACCGCATGCCGATGGCGATGGAGGTCGTTCCGCGCGGGTTCAAATCGCCGATTTGGGCTTTGAGGGCGGTAATGCTGGTCGAGGGCAGCGCCAGCAGGTTGGACGCTTTTTCATTTTTGGCGGTGCCGAAGTTGTCACCATGGTTGCAGGTGTAGCTGTTGGTGTTTTTGCTGGGTTCGGTTGCGGCGACGGCAGAAATCTTTACGACGCCGCCATAGGTGTTGTTGGTCCCGAAGTTCGTGACTGTAACGCTCGGCTTGCTGCTGGCGGTCTGCGCAACGGCCTGCATCGGGAGGGTGGTCGTTGTGGGCAGCGCGAGCGTATCGTACGTGCTTTCGGGAATCTCGAAGCAGTTGATGTCGGGAACGCCCTGGTTTGCCATGCCATCCCAAGAGGAAAGATTGGTAACTTTGGTGAACTTATTGCGGAGGCTGACAGGGATGTTTACGTTTGAGGAATAGGGAACGAGTCCGATCGAGATCAGGTTGTTCGGATCCTTACTGACAGTATACTCGCCATCGGTGTCGTTCTTGCTGAACTTCAGGACCGTGACGAATTTATCCGCCGCCTTTCTCAGCGCTTCGATCTTGGAGGTCGAGCCAGACGTTTCGCTCATCGAGCCGGTGATGTCGAGCACCATGATCACCTCGATCTTCGATACGCCCTGCTGGGCGACGGAAACCGCAGGGCCCTCGAAGTAGGGCATGTCAAGCATAGGCATGAAGTGGTTGTAGGAGCGGACCTTGGCACGCGCCCAGGCCTCGCGCGAGCTTTTGGTGGCTTCGCCGCCCGCGGTGGGGGGGGAATAATCCACCGTAAGTTCGTTGCCGAGGCCGGCCTTGTTGAACCATTCGGTGACGACCGACTGCGGCGTCTGATCCGGAGGCAGGACGACGTTGGCCGCAGCAAGCGTGGCGCGGTCCAGCGTTTCCTGCAGCGCGACGCGGCGCATCTCAAAGCGCATGATGTCCACGGCGATACCGCCCAGCATCAGGATCATGACGAAGATAATGACGATGAAAATCGCGATGGCGCCGCCTTCGTCCGACCGGAAGTCGGCAAATCTGCGGGCAACGTGAGCAAATACCGGTCGCGCGTCGGGTTTGGTCAACATGTCACTAATCCATTGCAGCAGCTGTCCGCCAGAAACGACGGGTTCCCAAGGGATCATCTAGGCACAAGTTCGGGCAGAAGTAAGGCATTTGCTGCCAGACCCCCGGTTGGCTGCCACAATCTGGAAACAATCAGGGGAATCTTCTGGGTTCGGCCGCAAGTGGAAGAAAATCCCCGGCATTAAGACCTTCGCAGGAAATGTGCGGCGGAACCGATTCGGCCCTGCGCACCCTGCGTCGGAAGGGGGCGGGCCGCACCGCTTTCCGGGTTCCCCAGGCCCGCGCGTGGCGCTAGGGTCGGGGCGCGGGGTGTCATTTCGGGCCCGCCTGTCAGGGAGGGACAGCATGAACGTTTCGGGAGAGCCCAGTTTCCGGGAATCGGTCGATCTGATGTTCAATCGGGCGTCCAAGCTGATGGACCTGAGCCCGGGTCTGGAACAGAAGATCCGGGTCTGCAACTCGACCTATACGGTGCGCTTCGGTGTGCGGTTGCGCGGCAAGATCGAGACCTTCACCGGCTATCGCTCGGTCCATTCCGAACATATGGAACCGGTCAAGGGCGGCATCCGTTTCGCGCTGTCGGTTCATCAGGACGAGGTCGAGGCGCTGGCGGCGCTGATGACCTACAAATGCGCGCTGGTGGAGACGCCGTTCGGCGGCTCGAAAGGCGGCCTCTGCATCGACCCGCGGGCGTGGGACGAGCATGAGCTGGAGCAGATCACCCGCCGCTTCGCCTATGAGCTGATCAAGCGCGACCTGATCCACCCGGCGCAGAACGTGCCGGCCCCCGACATGGGCACGGGCGAGCGCGAGATGGCCTGGATCGCCGACCAGTACGCGCGGATGAATACGACGGACATCAACGCCAAGGCCTGCGTGACCGGAAAGCCGCCCCATGCCGGCGGCATCCAGGGCCGGGTCGAGGCGACGGGGCGGGGCGTGCAATACGCCCTGCGCGAGTTCTTCAGGCACAAGGACGACATGGGCAAGGCGGGGCTGACCGGCAGTCTCGACGGCAAGCGGCTGATCGTGCAGGGCCTCGGCAACGTGGGCTACCATGCGGCGAAGTTTCTGTCCGAGGAGGACGGCTGCAAGGTCATCGCGGTGATCGAGCGGGACGGCGCGCTGCTGGACCCCAAGGGCCTGGACATCGAGGACGTGCGGCAGTGGATGAACCGGAATGGCGGGCTTCTGGCGGGCTATCCCGGGGCGAAGCACCTGCCCGATGGCGCGGCGATGCTGGAGGAGGCCTGCGACATCCTGATCCCCGCCGCGATGGAGGGGGTGATCCATCTGGGCAATGCCGAGCGGATCAAGGCCCCCCTGATCATCGAGGCGGCGAACGGGCCTATCACCTTCGGCGCGGACGAGATCCTGCGGCGCAAGGGCTGCGTGATCATCCCCGACATGTATGCCAATGCCGGGGGTGTCACGGTTTCCTACTTCGAATGGGTCAAGAACCTGTCCCACATCCGCTTTGGCCGGATGCAGCGCCGGGCCGAAGAGGCGCGGAGCCGCCTTCTGGTCGAGGAACTGGAGCGGCTGTCGTCGGACCAGGGGCTGGGCTGGACGCTGGCGGAGGGGTTCAAGGAGAAGTTCCTGCAGGGCTCCGACGAACTGGCGCTGGTGCGATCGGGCCTCGACGACACGATGCGCACCGCCTATCAGGCGATGCGCGAGGTATGGCATTCCCGCCAGGACGTCGAGGACCTGCGGGTGGCGGCCTATATCGTTTCCATCGGGCGTGTCGCGCAGACCTACAGGTCGAAGGGACTGTGATCCAGGGTGGCTGCGGGGGCAACGTGGCCCCCGCGCCGTTCAGGGCATGGTGCTGCGTTTGATCCGGGGGGCGCATGACTGTCTGGCATTGCCATATCGCCGTCTCTCTGGATGGCAAGATCGCCCGGCCCGATGGCGGGATCGACTGGCTGGTGGCGGATTATACGCCGGAGGGTCTGGGGTTCGAGGACTTCTATGCCGACGTCGGCGCCATCCTGATGGGACGGGGCACCTATGATGCCATCGCGGGCCAGGACTGGCCCTATGCCGACAAGGCGGTGACGGTGCTCACCTCGGGCCCGCTGGATGAGCTGCCGTCCGGCGTGCGCGCCCGGTCGGGCGCTCTGGCGGCTGTCGCGGCTGAGCTGGAGGCCGAGGGTCACGGCACGATCTGGGTCGAGGGCGGGGGGCAGGTGATCCGCGACATGATCGGGCTGGGCAAGCTGGACATCCTGGAGATGGCGGTGATTCCGATCATCCTCGGCGGGGGCATCCCGATGTTCCCGCCGGGCACGCCCGAGTTGAAGCTGGACCTGGAGTTTGCCCGCCCCTGGCGCAAGGGCGCGATCCACCTGAAGTATCGGCGCGCGGCTGTGTGACACATCACGGGGG
This sequence comes from Tabrizicola sp., assembly GCF_036781545.1. Lineage (GTDB taxonomy): Bacteria > Pseudomonadota > Alphaproteobacteria > Rhodobacterales > Rhodobacteraceae > Tabrizicola. Next base: position 11,019 of record NZ_DAIQAT010000014.1, on the reverse strand, counting down.
CCGCAGCGACATGTGATGTCGCGGCAAGACAAGGATTTTGCCGCACGGTCTTGAATAACCGCGGTGGTCCCGGTCTTATGGCGGGGTCAGGGGAGTTCATCCATGCGCTATTCCGGCCTGAAGGTCATCACCGAGGGGTTGTTCGGCAACAAGGGCTGGACCCCGGCCTGGCGCGACCCCGCGCCGAAGGCCGAATATGACGTGGTGATCATCGGTGGCGGCGGGCACGGCCTGTCGACGGCCTACTACCTGGCGAAGAACCACGGGATCACCAATGTCGCCGTGCTGGAGAAGGGCTACCTCGGCGGCGGGAACGTGGGGCGAAACACGACCATCGTGCGGGCCAACTACTTCCTGCCGGGCAACAGCGAGTTCTATTCGCATTCGCTGAAGCTGTGGGAGGGGCTGGAGGCCGACCTCAACTACAATGTGATGCATTCGCAGCGCGGGCTGATCAACCTTTTCCACTCGGACGGGCAGCGGGATGCCTTTGCCCGGCGGGGCAATGCGATGATCAACCAGGGCGATGACGCGATCCTGCTGGACCGCGAGGGGGTGCGCGAGCATCTGCCCTATCTGGATTTCGAGCAGACGCGGTTCCCGATCTATGGCGGGTTGCTGCATCCGCGCGGCGGGTCGGCCCGGCACGACGCGGTGGCCTGGGGCTATGCCCGGGGGGCGGACCGGCGCGGGGTGGACCTGATCCAGAACTGCGAAGTTACGGGGATCGACATCGAGAATGGTGTGGTGAAGGGCGTGCAGACCACGCGCGGGGCGATCCGGGCGAAGAAGGTCGGGATCGTGGTGGCGGGCCGGTCGTCGCAGGTGGCGGCGATGGCCGGGATGCGGTTGCCGATTGAATCGCACATCCTGCAGGCCTTCGTGACCGAGGGGCTGAAGCCGGTCATCAACCATGTGGTCAGCTTCGGCATGGGGCATTTCTATATCTCGCAGTCCGACAAGGGCGGGTTGGTCTTCGGCGGCGACCTCGATTTCTACGCCAGCTACGCCGCGCGGGGGAACCTGCCGATGGTCGAGCATGTGATGGAGGCGGGCATGACGCTGATGCCGATGATCGGCCGCGCCAAGGTGCTGCGGAGCTGGGGCGGGATCATGGACATGTCTCCGGACGGGTCCCCGGTGATCGACAGGACGCATGTGGACGGGCTGTTCCTCGACTGCGGCTGGAACTACGGCGGGTTCAAGGCGGTGCCGGCCTCGGGCTGGTGCATGGCGCATCTGATGGCGACCGGCGAGCCGCACGAGGTGGCGCGGAAGTTCCGGCTGGACAGGTTCGCGACGGGGCATCTTCTGGATGAAGAAGGCACCGGCAGCCAGCATAACCTGCATTGAGGACAAAGATGCGCAACCTTGTTCTGGCTTTGCTTTTCGGCCCTGCCACGGCAATGGCTGAACCGGCTTGCCTGATCCTCGACCCTGCACAGGCCGCCCAGCCGGATGGGGCCGAGCGGTCCTTGGGGATCCTCTCCGTCGGACTGGAGGATGGTGCGCCGGGGCCGGGTAAGGCGAGCTTTCTCGCGCTCTTCGCCGGGCCGTCGGTCGAGGCGCCAAAGGCGAAGGCTGGCGTGGTCTACTCACAAAGTTTCACTTGCGCGGCTGGTCCGGCAGAAGTGAGCGGTCCGCCTTACTGGCTGATGCCGGGTGGTGTGATTTGCACGCCAAGCTGTGGCAAGGGGATGGTGCAGATCCGGTCCGATGGCGACGGATTTGCCTTCTGGATGGAGGGCTTGGTGCTGACAGAGGATCCGGGTGGCGCCTGCGGTGAAGGGACGCCCTTCACCACCCGCGGGAATGTGGGGGTCGGTTACAGTCTGGTGGTGTCGGACAATGCCGAACACTGCGCGCCGGTTGGAGAGAACGAATGACAGTCAAGTTCTGCGAGGTCCGCTGATGCGCCTGATATGCCCCCTTTGCGGCGAACGCGACCGGCGGGAATTCTACTATTACGGGGCGGAGGACTATCTGCGCCGTCCATCCGAGGGCGCCCCTCTGGCGGAGTGGGACAACTACCTGCACCTGCGGGACAATCCGGCGGGGGTGACGAAGGACCTCTGGTATCACGAGGCGGGCTGTGCCCAGTGGCTTCTGGTCACGCGGAACACGGTCACGCATGACATCACCGGCGTCGAACTGGTAGCGGAGCGCAAGGCATGAGGATCGACGGCAAGGGTCTGGTCGACCGGACGAAGCCGGTCCGCTTCCGTTTCGACGGCCGGGACTACGCGGGCTACAAGGGCGACACGCTGGCCTCGGCGCTGCTGGCGAACGACGTGCGGCTGGTGGGGCGGTCGTTCAAGTATCACCGGCCGAGGGGCGTGCTGACGGCGGGGTCGGAAGAGCCGAACGCGCTGGTCGAGGTGGTGGGGGCGAAGAACCAGACGCCGAACGTCCGGGCGACGGTGCAGGAGGTCTTCGAGGGGCTGGTCACGCAAAGCCAGAACCGGCTGGGGTCGCTGAAATATGATCTTCTGGCGGTGAACGATTACCTGTCTCCCTTCCTGTCGGCGGGCTTTTACTACAAGACCTTCATGTGGCCCCGCGCCTTCTGGGAGGGGCTTTACGAGCCGATCATCCGCCGGGCGGCTGGCTTGGGCAGCCTGTCGGGCAAGCATGACGAGGGCACCTACGAGAAGGCCTTCGCCTTCTGCGACCTGCTGGTGATCGGCTCTGGCCCCGCGGGGTTGATGGCCGCGCTGACGGCGGGGCGCGCCGGGGCGGATGTGATCCTGGCGGAGGAAAGCCATGCGCTGGGCGGGCGGCTTCTGTCGGACGCGCAGACCATCGGCGGCATGGCGGCGGGCGACTGGGTGGCGCAGGTGGTGGCCGAGCTTCAGGCCCTGCCGAACGTGCGGATCATGCTGCGCACCACGGTGACGGGGGCTTACGACCACGGCACCTATGGTGCGCTGGAGCGGGTGGGGCTGCACAAGCCCGCGCGGCCCAGCCTGCCGCGCGAATGCTTCTGGCGCATCGTCGCGCCCCATGCGGTTCTTGCCTCGGGCGCGCTGGAACGCCCGGTTGCCTTCGAGAACAACGACCGGCCCGGGATCATGATGGCCTCGGCGGTCCGGACCTACCTCAACCGCTATGGCGTGGTGCCGGGCAAGCGGGTCACGCTTTTCGCCAACACCGATCAGGCGCGGGGCGTGGCGCGGGAGCTGATGGCGGCGGGGGTGACTGTGGCGGCGATCATCGACCCGCGGCCCGGGGCCTCGGCGGTGGAGGACTGCTCGGTGCATGTGGGGGCCGAGGTGGTGGGCTCGCGCGGGCGGCTTGGGCTGTCCGGCATCCAGGTGCGCAAGGGGTCGGAGGTTATCGAGATCGAGACCGATTGCCTGGCCATGTCCGGCGGCTGGAACCCGACGATCCACCTGACCTGCCACATGAACGGACGTCCGCGCTGGGACGAGGATCTGGCGGCCTTCGTACCGATGCAGGGCGCGGTGCCGGGTCTGGTCGCGGTGGGGGCGGCGAATGGCAGCATGTCCACCCACGGGGCGCTGGCGACGGGTCATGCGGCGGCCCTGAAGGCGGTGGAGGCTTTGGGGCGGAAGGTCGCGGTCGCGGTGCCGGAGGCCGAGGACGCGCCCTACAAGCTGAAGGCCTTGTGGGCGGTGGAAGGCAAGGGCCGGGCCTGGCTCGACTTTGCCAATGACGTGACGACCAAGGACGTGAAGCTGGCGGCGCAGGAAGGCTATCGCAGCGTCGAGCACATGAAACGCTACACGACGCAGGGCATGGCGCCGGATCAGGGCAAGAACTCCAACGTTTCGGCGCTGGCGGTGCTGGCGGATGCGACAGGGCGGGGGATTGCCGAGACCGGGGTCACGACCTTCCGTCCGCCCTATACGCCGGTGTCGATTGCGGCCATGGGTGCGGGGGGCCGCGCCGAGGGCTTCGCGCCGCAGCGCTTCCTGACCTCGGATCAGGCGAGCCGCGACCGCCATGCGCCGATGATCGAGGCGGGGCTGTGGTATCGGCCCAGCTACTTCCCGAAGCCGGGCGAGACGACCTGGCGCGAGGCCTGCGACCGCGAGGTCGACATGGTGCGGCAGGCGGTGGGGATCGCCGATGTCTCGACCCTGGGCAAGATCGACATTCAGGGCAGGGATGCGGGGCGGTTCCTCGACTTCGTCTACACCAACACCTTCTCCACCCTGCCGGTGGGCCGGGTCCGCTATGGGCTGATGCTGCGCGAGGACGGGCTGGTGCTGGACGACGGCACCTCGGCGCGGCTGGGGGAAGACCATTACCTGATGACCACCACCACGGCCGCCGCCGGGCTGGTGATGGGGCATCTGGACTTCGTGCATCAAGCCTTCTGCGCGGACTGGCAGGTGCGGTTCATCTCTGTCACCGAAAGCTGGGCGCAGTTTGCCGTCGCGGGGCCGAAAGCGCGGGAACTGGTCAATTCCTTCCTGGAGGTGCCGGTGGAGCTGCCCTTCATGGGGGTCGCCCCGGTGCGGATCGGCGGGGTGGACGGGCGTCTGTTCCGGATCAGCTTCTCGGGCGAGGAGGGTTATGAACTGGCGGTGCCGACCCGCTATGGCGAGGCCCTGTTCCGCGACCTGCTGGCCCGGGCCGAGACGATGGGCGGCGGGCCTTACGGGATGGAGGCGCTGAACGTCCTGCGGATCGAGAAGGGCTTCATCACCCATGCCGAGATCCATGGCCGGGTGACGGCGCATGACATCGGGATGGAGAAGATGGTCAGCTCGAAGAAGGACTGCATCGGCAAGGCGGCGGCGACGCGGCCCGGCATGTGGGGGCCGGAGCGCGAGCAGCTGGTCGGACTGAAGGCACAGGCGCCGATCAGCGCCGGGGCGCATCTCTTCGTGCCGGGGCAAGAGGTGCATCGCGAGACGGACCAGGGCTATGTGACCAGCGTCTGCTGGTCGCCGACGCTGGCGGCCTGGCTGGGGCTTGGGTTCCTCAAGGACGGCCGGGCGCGGCTGGGCGAGAAGATCCGGCTGGTCGATCATCTGCGCGGGCTGGACGTGATCTGCGAAGTGACGAATCCGGTCTTCCACGACCCGGAAGGGGAGAAGCTCCGTGCCTGAACTCATCGCGAAATCCGCCCTTGAGGGGCGCAGCCTGACGCTGGGGACGGTGACATTGGCCGAGGTCGATGTCGGGCCAGTCACCTCGGTCGCGGTCTTCCCCGGTGCGGCGAAGGCCGTGGCGAAGGGGTTGAAGACCCTGGGTCTGGCGATGCCGGAGCCGAACAGCTTTGCCGAGAAGAAGGGTTCGCGGATCGTCTGGACCGGGCGCGATCAGGCCTTCCTGATGGGTGTGGAACCCCCGGTGCTGGAAGGCGCGGCGGTGACGGACCAGTCGGACGGCTGGGCGGCGCTGGGCCTGACCGGGGCAGGGGCGGTCGAGGTGCTGGCGCGGCTGGCGCCGGTCGATCTGCGGCTGGCGGCTTTTGCGGTGGGCCGGGCGATCCGGACGCAGTTGAACCACATGAACATCGTGATCCTGCGCACGGGCGACCATGCCTTCGAGATCCTGGTCTTCCGGTCGATGGCGCGCACCGCCTGGCATGAGCTGGAAACCACAATGCATATGGTCGCGGCCCGCGCGGGGATGAAAATCTAGGCGGAAAGCTGCAAAGGGAAGATTTTGTCACTGGCGCGTGATCTGGCAGGAGTTTACACCTTTTCTTAACGCGAGATTAAGAAAAGGTGCATGATGGCTCCCGACGGTCAGACCCTGGCTCCGAACGTCTACGAGGCCGAGCCGATCCCCGAAGCCGCGCGGGCCGAGATCGACAGGCTGCTCACCTCGGGCGACCTTTTCCGCTATACCGCCCCGTCGGACGCTCCGGTCGCCCTGCTGGAAGCCGAGTTCGCCGCGCTTCTGGGCGCGCGCTATGCGCTGGCGGTGTCGTCCTGTTCGGCGGCGCTGTTCCTGTCCCTGAAGGCGCTGGACCTGCCCACGGGCGCGAAAGTGCTGATCCCGGCCTTCACCTTCGCCGCTGTGCCGTCCTCGGTCGTCCATGCCGATTGCGTGCCCGTGCTGGTCGAGGTGGGCGACAACTATCGGGTCGACATGGCCGACTTCGCGGGCAAGCTGCCGGGGGCGGATGCGGTGATGATCAGCCATATGCGGGGGCATACCTCAGACATGGACCGGATCATGGCACTTGCCGATGCGGCGGGCGTACCGGTGATCGAGGATGCGGCGCATTCGCTGGGCACGGTCTGGGGCGGGCGGAACATCGGGACCATCGGCCGCGTGGGCTGTTTCAGCTTCCAGTCCTACAAGCTGGTGAACGCGGGCGAGGGCGGGATCATGGTCACCGACGACCCGGAAGTCGCGGCGCGGGCGATCATCATGTCGGGCGCCTATGAAACGAACTGGAAGAAGCATCCGGGCCTGACCAATTCCTGCGCGCATTGGCAGAACAAGCTGCCGCTTTATAACCTGCGGATGCAGAACCTGTCGGCGGCGGTGATCCGGCCGCAGCTGCCCCTGGTGGCCGAGCGGGTGGCGAAGGGTCGCGCCGGGCATGACCGGGTGGCGGCGGTGCTGAACGGGTCGGCCCATCTGGCGGTGCCGGAGGCGCTGGGGCCGGAAGAACGCGCGCCGGATTCGATCCAGTTCAACCTGGTCGGGGGCTGGTCGGACGCCGAGGCGGCGGCCTTCCAGGCGGCAGCGAAGGCGCGGGGGGTCTCGGTGCAGGTCTTCGGGCTGAGCGAAGGCAATGCGCGGGCCTTCTGGAACTGGCAGTTCCTGGGCGAGGTACCCGAGCTGCCGCAGACAAGGGCGATGCTGATGCGGGCCTGCGACGTGCGGCTGCCGACCCGGCTGACGGAGAGCGAGCTGGACTATATCGCGGCGGCCATCGCGGATGCGGCGGTCGAGGTCCGAGGCTAGGCTGCCCGCGCGTGGGCAGTTTTCTTGGTCGCTTGAAATCAATGACTTGTGTCCGGGCGTTAGGGATGCGTTCATCTTCCTGACGCTACCACGCCCCCCCTCCCCGGGGGAGGGGAGGCGTCTGCTGCGGCCCGGTCTCTGTCAGGTAAACCGTGCCCCGGCTCGGCCTTCGGATGCTTCCGGCGGGGATATTTTGGCAAAGATGAAAGGGCTGGGGCCTCGGATCAGAGGACGCGGAGCGCGGGGGCGAGCCAAGGGGTTGCCTTCAGGGCGGGAGCGATCACGACCTCGGCGATGAGAGGTTTCAGGCGCTGGGCGATCTGGGTGGGAACACCGTGCAGGATGCCCGCGCGGGCCGAGAGCGAGAGGGTGCGGGCGAGCGCGGGAAGGGGCAGGGGGCGGACCTCGACCTTCTCGCGGAAGGCGCGGGCCTGGTGGAGGGCGAGCGGGGTGAGGATGGTCCAGCCCTCGCCGCCCGCGACCATGGCGAGGATGGCGGCATAGCTGTCCAGTTCAAAGCGGTGGGCGGGCTTGAGGCCGTGGCGGGCGAGATGGGCGGCGATCTGGCGGCCCATCAGGTGGCGCGCGGTATACTGGATCAGCGGCAGATCCTCGATTCGCTGGCCGGGCGGCGCGACGGCGACGAAGGGTTCGGAGAGGATCGGATGCACCTCGCGCCAGTCTTCCGGGGCGGTGTCGGAGGCGGTGTCGGCGGCGATGACGATGTCCAGCGCGCGCGCTTCCAACTGATCCATCAGCCGGTGGCTGGCCCCGGTTTCCAGGAGGAACCGGCAGCCCTTCAGATCATGCGCGAGGGTAGACAGGAGGCGCGGGGTGACGTCGCTGTCGAAATCCTCGATCACGCCCAGGCGCAGGGTCGTCATGCCGGAGAGGTCGGCCATCGCCAGCTCGGCCCGCGCCTCGGAGGCGGCATTGAGGATGGTTTGCGCGTGGCGGCGGAACATGGCGCCCGCGGGCGTGACGGGCATCGGTCGGCCGGAGCGGTCGAGGAGGACGGCGCCAAGCGCAGTTTCCAGCGCGGAGAGCTGCTGGCTGACGGCGGAGGGGCTGACGCCCAGACGGCGGGCGGCGGCGGAGATCGAGCCTTCCTCGGCGGCGGCGACGAAGACCTCGATCCCCCAGAGCGTGACGCGGCCTTCGGCTTCGGCCATGGGTCAGAGCTTGGAGAGTTTCTTCTGCAACTCGGCCAGTTGCTTCTTGATCTCGGCGATATCGTCGGAGGAGGCGCTGTCCTCCTCCTTGGCGGGACCGGAGCCACCCCAGCCGGGCATTCCGCCCATCATCGTCTTGAGGAAGGCTTCCTGCTGCTTGCGCAAGGCATCGAACCCCGGCACCGCGGCCAGTGGGTTTGGAATGGCGGAGAGATTTTCCATCATCTTCGCCTGGCTGTCGCGCAGCATCTCGAAGCTGGAGGCGAGGAACTGCGGCATCACCGCCTGCATGCCGGTGGCGTAGCTGCGGACGAGATCGGTCAGGACGCCGACGGGCAGGACGCTTTCGCCCTTGGATTCGTGTTCGGCGACGATCTGGAGGAGATATTGGCGGGTCAGGTCATCGCCGGTCTTGAGATCGACGATCTGCACCTCGCGCCCCTGGCGGATGAAGCCGGCGATGTCTTCCAGCGTGACGTAATCCGAGGTCTCGGTGTTGTAGAGCCTGCGGCTGGCGTAACGCTTGATCAGGAGTGGCTTGTCGGTGTCGGCCATGTTCCCCTCCCCGGGATTTTCGCGCTTGCAGAGAAGTCTAGGACGGGCCGCAGCAAAAAGAAAGCATTCGCTCGCGGCTCAGGTCCCGCGCGCGGCATCGGCGGCGGCGAAGTGGTCGAGCTGGTCCTGGCGGGCCTTGAGGAAGGCGGGGCGGCCAAGGATGCGGGTGGTGTAGGCCGCCAGCGCAGGCCAGGGGCCAAGGGCGGCGCGGAGGCTGGGGACGCGCAGGATGTCGGCCATCAGAAGATCGGCCACGGTGAAGCGACCGGCGGCGAGGTAGGGACGATGGGCGAGCACGGCGTCGAGGCGCGTGAGGCGCGCGTGCAGCCAGCCTTCCAGCGGGTTTTCCGCCGGTTTCGACAGGCCGATGAACCACCAGGGGACGGAGACCATCTCGATGGAGTTCAGGCCCGCGACGACCCATTCCAGCACTTCGGCCCGGCCCTTGGGGTCAGGCGGCATCAGCGCTGCCGACTTTTTCGCCAGGTGGAGGAGGCAGGCGCCGCTTTCGAAGAGACTGATCTCGCCGTCTTGCAGCGCGGGAACCTGGGCGAAGGGCTGGCGGGCGAGATGGTCGGGGCCGGTGCGATCCTCGAACCGGACAGTTGCGATGGTATAGGGCAGGCCCGCCTCTTCGCAGGCCCAGCGGAGGCGGAGATCGCGGACATGGCCGCGCGGGCCTTGCGGCACCCAGTCATAGGTCCAGAGGATCAGGGTCATCGCGGCCTCCTGCCTTTGTAGCAGGCAGGATGGGCGGGGGCGGGACAAAGAACAAGGCCCGGAGCGGTGCCCCGGGCCTTTACGTGCGCCCTTGCGGGGCGAACTCGTTACGAATTACTTCGCAGCCGCAGCGGCTTTCTTGGCGACCGAGGTCACGTCCGCGGTGGCTTTCTTGACGGCGGCGGTGGCATCTTCAGAGATGTCCTTGCCCGCGGCCAGCATCAGCTCGACGGTTTCCATCTGCACTTTCTTGGCGACTTCGGCGAAGGCGGCCAGGTTCTCGGCAGCCATCTCGGCGGCGGCCGAGGCGAAGTCGGTCACCGACTTGGTGTAGTCGGCCGGTTCGGCTTTGGCCTTGGCGATCTCGCCGACCTTGGCCAGCGCGTCCTTGGTCCATTTGGCCGAGATTTCGGTCGACTTCTCGGCGGCTTCAATGGCGACTTTCGAGAATTTCTCGGCGAAAGCGGCCTGGGTCTTGAACGCGTTCTGGAACGCCGAGGCGTCAACCGGGAACGAGGCCATCATGTCCTGCATGACTTTGGTGTAGTCCGGGGTCTTGGTCATGTCACTTGCTCCATCTGGGCCAGGAGGGAAACGGCCCGTTGTTCGATGGCAGAGATATACGTGCTGCAGCGCAGCATTTCAAGTCTTTTTCTGCAATGCAGCAAAACCCCGGGTTGCGCCGGTTAACCCTACGGAAAGGCGGGAAAGTTCAGGCGGCGGGCTGGGCGGTCACATAGGTACCGGGGGCGGGGGCCAGCGAATCGGCGGGTTTCCGCGCCTTGACCATCGGGCCGGACTGCGCCGCGAGCCATTCGCCCCAGCGCGGCCACCAGCTGCCCTTGTGGAAGGTCGCGGAGGCGCGCCAGGCCTCGGGCTCTCCGGCCACGGGGGCGTCATTGGTATAGTGGCCGTACTTGTCCTTGGAGGGCGGGTTGATGATCCCGGCGATATGGCCGGATTCCGAGAGGAGGAAGGTCTTGTCCTTCGATCCCATCTGCCTGATGCCGTTGAAGCTGCCGCGCCAGTGGGCGATGTGGTCGGTCTCGCAGGCGATGGCGCAGACCGGAAGCTTGACGTCGGCCAGGCTGACGGGGTGGCCGAAGACCTTGAATTCGCCCCTGGCGAAGCCGTCCCGCTGGCAGAGGCCGCGCAGGTATTCCACGGCCATCTTTGCGGGCAGGTTGGTGCCGTCGCCGTTCCAGTAGAGCAGGTCGAAGGCGGGGGGCGCCTCGCCCAGCATGTAGGACTTGATGGCGGGGGTGTAGATCAGGTCGTTCGAACGCAGGAAGGAGAAGGTGCGGCTCATGAAGAACTTCGACAGGATACCGTCGTGTTCGGTCTGGCGTTCGATGCCGTCGACGAAATCGTCGTTCAGGAACACGCCGACCTCGCCGGGGTCGGAGAAGTCGGTCAGGGTGGTGAAGAAGGTGGCGGTCTTCACCGTCTCGTCCCCGGCCTTTTGCAGATGGGCGAGGGTGAGGCCCAGCGTGGTGCCGGCGATGCAGTAGCCGACGGCGTTGATCTGCTTCTCGCCGGTGATGCGGCGGGTCTCGGCCATAGCGCGCAGGAAGCCGTCGCGGATGTAATCGTCCATCGCGGTGTCGGCGTAGCTGGCGTCGGGGTTGACCCAGGACACGACGAAGAGGGTGAAGCCCTGGTCGACGATCCA